>JAYTAC010000447.1:0-1304 GCA_043737755.1 Spirosoma sp. | reverse complement strand
GACCAAACGTGTTTTCCCACGTACCGCAGTAGGCGAAGTTTGGCCCGGCATACAACCCTACGCGCCAGGGAGACAGGCGACGGACCAGAATAAACGTTTGGAATGTTGTGTCGCAGTCGTCAAGTTCGGCAACGTCGCTGGCCTGAGCTTTGAAGTCATCCCGGCGCAGCGTGTCGGTGTACACTCCTTTGCGCAGCCGGTAGATGTTCTCGCGCGGGTCCTCTCGCCGTACCGCCGATGACGTGCTTTGCTGAACGGGAGTCGTTTGTTGAACGGTGGCGGGTTGGACCGTGTCCCGCCGGACAGTGTCAGCTTGTTGAGCAAAGCTGATTGAGGGCATTGCAAAACTTAGCAACACGAGTCCAGCCAGCATCCGCAGGGGGTGTTGTTGGATAAATGTTCGCATAATTATTGAGTTGATTTTGACGAGATATTTCTAACTAAACTGTTATTCTCTTGAATGCTGCTACAGAAACTTAGGGAACGGTCGACCCACCAATGAGGTAAATTTTTCGTTTTTTCAGTCGGTCATCTGTGTACTGACACGCTGTGATTTATTTCGACCTGTACCAGCGGTTTGGAGATTGAGCCGTCTTTTTTCAGGCTTTATCACAAACGCTGCGCAAGACTGCACTGAATCAAGACCCATCCTGCACAAGTGCGGTCTGACCGGCCAAACGCACCCATCGACAGCAAACTTGTTTTGTGATTTTTCTGCAATGTTAACGTCGAATCGCAAGAGTCACATCATCTTGTCATTTTTTTTTGTGTCTCCTTTTTTCGCATCCGAAAATACCCTGACTTCGTGCATCAGCATTTCTTGAAATGGACGACGTATATCAGTTTGATTTTCATTGTAGTTAACCACAAACTTTCTGCTAACATTGACTTGAATCCGGTTATTAAGTATCAAATGACGGTCAATGATAGTGATTAAACCGTGATTTAAAAATTATTGTTGTCGTCTTCAGGCCAACAGTCAGTTTGTTGCGCGTTTTCCACAACTCTCCTGCGGGTTGTCTCACCCGTTCCAAAACGCTGTAGCGTGGAAGACCGGCGGGTTAATCAACGTCCTTATTGCGAACGGCCTTTCATGAAATCGCCGACGGCTAATTTGAGCAGACCGGCGAATGAATTCAGGCAAAACAAAACGCCCCGGTCTACCAGTGCTTTGGCCTGATCGCCGGTGGCGGCCGTAGTACCGACCACTAAACCGGCTTTTCTGATCTTTTCAACCACGCCCCCGATAGTTCGCTTCACCTCGTCGTGGCCGGGGCCGTCGTAGTAGCCCATGCTCATGGCCA
>JAYTAC010000446.1:0-1306 GCA_043737755.1 Spirosoma sp. | reverse complement strand
CGGTTGCTTTCACCTCGTCGATCCGCTGGTATTCGTCGCCCGAACTGCGCATAATGTACTGAATCCCAAACTCATCACCTATTTTATCGGCCCGCAGAATACCAAGTTTGTCGCCCGCGTCGAAGATGGCGGGCAATGGCAGAATCCGGTTCAGCGCGTCGAGCGACGTGTTAGCCTGCTCCTTGTTTCCAGTGCGCTTGTACCAGTCGGCATCGTACATCGCCTGCCGCAACAACGCCACCGACCCCATCATCGAATTGGGGTACGTCTGCGCCGAACTGCCCCGGCTAAACGAGTAGTGCGCCGTGGCACCGGGTTTCAGCATCAGCACGTTCTCGCGGTCATCGGCGAGAGTGACAAGCGCACCCGTTCCCCGGACTATGCCGTCGTGTGGATGAGTCAGCACGGCTCCAAAGCCCATTTTGCGCAGTTCATCGGCTTTTTTGGCATCGGCTTTGAACAGCATACCGGCGTCATTTTCGGGTTGCACAGCCTGATTCCAGTAGTACGCGCCTTTCTTGTTGGATTCGAGTTGAACCGCCCGGAAGTTATTCGGTGCGGGCTTGAACTCGGGCATCCCGTAGTCGGAGTCGATGTCGATCAGCGCGGGATAAATTCGTTTCCCTTTCAAGTCAGTTACGACCGTTCCGGCGGGCAGACTAACGTTGGTGCCAACGGCGTCGACGCGGCCATTACGAATAAGCAGCGTAGCATTTTGGAGGGTGGTTTGCGGGTCAACGACGATGGTGACGCTGGTAAAGGCATACAAGCCCGGCCGCTCGTCATACACGCCATTGCGGGGGAACGTTGTCTGAGCCACGGCCCCGTAGGTCAGGCCAACGGCGAACAACCCCGTCAGGAGATGTTTTGTCATGAAAAGATGATATTAGTTAGTGGGTGTAACCGTCAAAAATAGTGAAAACCGTTTGGCTTCGGCCCGTTTGCCAAAGAATATATTGCTGTTATTGATGTAAGCAGGAATGATGAGTCCCCGAAAAATTGTTTCTTTGGCCCTCGTAACTCACCCTGCCAACTATGCGTTTTCTCTTACTTTCCTTGGCCATTATCACTGCCATAACTACTACGTGTTCTCAGGCACAGGACGAAGTCATGAACCAGACTACCCGCGACCGTATCAACCTCGGCAACTTCAGCATTCCCGGCTCAGGCACGGTTTTCGGCATGAAAGGACCGGCCAGAAACGTCATTGGGGATGTGTACGTCGACACAGTCTGGCAGGCGGGTAACGTGAAATTTTACGGCAAACCCAACGGCGTATCCGACTCGCTCAAAGGCGTACCCGTCC
>JAYTAC010000445.1:0-3562 GCA_043737755.1 Spirosoma sp. | reverse complement strand
AACCAGACCCTCAGCCAGAATGAGAGCCGGTTAGTACCCAAAATTCTCGACCAGATCGTGCTGGACCTGTTCAACAAAACAGCCGCCGACTGGTAATTTTCTAACGATGAATGATAGATGCCTACCGGTGTAAATCATTCATCATTCATCATTCATCATTCCCTTCATGTACACCTGCACCTGTCCCGAAATGTCGACCCGGTCGCCGTTGAGTGTGCATTTGAGGTAGCCGCCCCGCGCCGACAGCTGCCGGGCGGTGAGTTCGGTTTTTCCTAATTTTTCGGCCCAGTACGGCACTA
Source organism: Spirosoma sp. (assembly GCA_043737755.1). GTDB lineage: Bacteria > Bacteroidota > Bacteroidia > Cytophagales > Spirosomataceae > Spirosoma. Next base: position 3,263 of record JAYTAC010000445.1, on the reverse strand, counting down.
ATGTCGTGTGGGCCGAACCCGTCACGGGGTCCTCGTCCCCGCCCGACTGCGGCCCGAAAAACCGCGATACAAAATCGACACCGGACTCAGCATTGGCGGGGGCCGTCACGATGATGCCCCGCGCCGGAATCGTACTCATCTCCCGGAAGTCGGGCGTCAGTGCTTCGACCTGCGCCTGTGTCTCGTAGACCACCATGTAATCAGTTTTGCCCCTGAACACGGCCAGCGGTTTCTCGCTCAGACTGGTCAGCAGGGCGGGTGGCTGCACGGTGGCCCGCTGCACGGTGTCGATGGGAAAGTCGAGGGTGAGCCAGCCGTTTTCGCCCCGGCACACGTTCAGCGAACCAGACCGGGAATCGAAGAATATCCGGTCGGCATCGGGTTTCTCTTCGAGGTAAAACACCACGTGACCCGTTGCCAGCGTCGCGTGGCCGCACAAATCGACTTCGACCGTCGGCGTGAACCAACGGATGTGATAATGAGCATCGTCGTCGGTTTTGACGTAGAAAGCGGTTTCGGCAAGGTTATTTTCGGCCGCAATCTGCTGCATCCGGTCGTCGGGAAGCCAGTTGGTGAGTGGCACGACAGCAGCGGGATTACCGGCAAACAGCCGGTCGGTAAAGGCATCGAGTTGGTAAAGGCGCATGAGTCAGAGTTATGTATTGAGCAGGTGGAAGATAGTTTCGTCGAAAGCCGTCAGCGATTGCAGCTTCTGCGTAGCAATGTTAAATTTGGGATCGTCGCGCTCGAAATCGGCGGGTACGGCTACGGTGCGCATCCCGGCGGTGTGCGCAGAGACCAGGCCGCTGCCCGAATCCTCGAACGCAATACAGTCGGCAGGCAGCACACCGAGTTTGCGGGCCGTGCCGAAATACACGTCCGGGGCGGGTTTGTTGCGGGCTTCGAGCGTGGCCGAGTGCCAAAGGGTGAGCAGCGGGCGAATGCCGATCCGGTCCACAACCACCTCGATCAGGCTCATGGGCGAGGCCGACGCAATGGCCGTGGGAATACCCCGGCGGACAAAAAACTCGATGGCAGCTACCGCACCCGGCATCGGCTCGGCGAAGTTGGCAATCCGCTCGTGAACGTTGTCCGCGATGGCATTTGCCAATTGCTCATCGCTTTGCCCCGACGCATCAGAAACGGTCCAGGGACGCCGGGTATGCCAATAGCGAACTACGTCCAAAATGGGCAACCCCGTCGTTTGTTTGCATTCATCGTCGGTCAGCACCAAGCCAACCGGCCCAAAAGCGTCACGTTCGGCGGCCCGCCAGTGGGGTTCGGAGTCCACCAGCAGCCCGTCCATGTCAAAAACCGCTGCGTGTATCAAGAAGGTAGTGAGTGTGTATGTGTTCGGGTGTGGTACGTGTATGCATGTATGCGTTTTTTGAGCGTAAACACGTACACACCCAAACACCCTAAACTTTACTTAAACCTGCGCCGGACGAAAGGGCTTAACGTCGATTTTGTCCCAGACGCCCCGCACGATGTACGGATCGGTGTTGAGGTAGTGGGTTAGCTGCCCGTCGGTTTCCAGATCGAGGATCAGCACCGACCCAATCATCCGGCCGTCGGGATCGAGCAGGGCACCGCCGAGCACATACTGACCGTTGGCTTTGAGTTGGCGGACATAGTCGAGGTGAGCGGGCCGGACGGTCATGCGCCGGTCAGGAGCGTCGGCATCGGTGTGGTCGTAGGCGTGAATAACGTACTGCATGGATTCAGGTGATGGGATTTTGGTTGAAATAGTCGATGGTCAGGTTGTGAAACGTGCGAGCGTCGTCCAACAGTAACTGTGCTTCACCCTCACTCAAATAGGATTCCATATCATAATCGGCCGACTGGCGGGCAGCAAAACTGTTGCCGACAATCCGGCTCGATTCTACGGTGAACCGACCTGTTTTCACGAATAACTCACTGAACTTAGCGCGGGCAGCCTGGTGCTTTTTCGTATACACGTTTTCCGTAGCCAATAGGGCACAGACACAGTAGAAGATAGCGTAGTAGGCCCGGTTTGCCAGGGCAAGTACGCGCCCATGCTGATGCAGGAAATTGGCATCGTCCAACGCATCGGCTGCGCGTTCTAAAAAACCAGCAACCTGTTCATTCATAACCAAAGTCCGTAAAGACGAATTTCCTGATAGATAGGCATAGCCGAGCGAGCGTACCGCAGGCAGGAAACGGGCAGCAGCGAAATAATTTTTCCATACGTCAACAAGAACCGCGTTTCCAAATCAATCATTCGTCGGATTTCCCGGTACGTGTCAACCTGTTCGTCATTAAGCAACACCATCAGGTCAATATCGGATTCCTCGTCGTAGTCGCCACGGGCGTAGGAGCCATACAACACCACGCCGTGCAGCCGCTCGCCATACAGAGCTTGCAGGGCTGATTTGAACTCCCGCACGATGGGTTCGATGAGCGGGTTGATGGCCGGATTCGTGGTCGTTTCCATGCTCAAACGTAAGCGTTCCGGGGTTTTCTTCCTAATTTCCGGCTTCACCGGTCTTCCACGTAGTCGCCCACCTATGAATTGCCCTTTTCGCTGGTCACTGACCCTGCTTTCCGTTTCCGCGCTTGCTCAGCCCACGCCCAAACCAACCGACCGGCCCCGCCCTACCCTCACCGTCGAAACCATTATGCAGGACCCTAAAAACTGGAGCGGCACGTCGCCGACAAATCCGTTTTGGTCCGACGACAACCAGACGCTGTATTTTAACTGGAATCCAGAAAAGGCAACGAGCGATTCGCTCTATAGAGTGACGATCACGGCGGGTCGGGGCCGCGCACTCGTGGCGTCGTTGCCCACCAAAGTCAGCCCCACCGAACGCCGGGCATTACCAACAGCCTCCAACGTCTACAACCGCGCCCGCACCCAGCGGCTGTTTGAGCGGCAGGGCGATTTGTTTCTGCACGATGTCAAATCAGGAATCAGTCGGCAGTTGACGAACACAGTCGAAACAGAAACCGATGCCGCGTTCTCCGGCGAATCCACGCTGGGCGACGAACAGCGGGTGGTCTTCCGGCGCAACGGCACCAATCTGTTCAGCATTGACCTGAAAACGAGTACACTTACGCAACTGACCGACTTTCGGACCGGTGAATCGCCCCCCATGCCGAAGCTTACCGACGAGGAGAAATTTCTGAAACAGGACCAACTACGGCTATCGACGGTGTTGAGCGAACGCAAGGCTAAAAAAGACGAGGGGGAGCGCATCAGCAAAGCGGATCGCCCCCCACATCCGAAGGCCGTATACCTCAAC
>JAYTAC010000444.1:0-3568 GCA_043737755.1 Spirosoma sp. | reverse complement strand
GATCGGAAAAGGCTTGTCGGCCCGTCGGCGTGGCGGAGTAGGTCGTGTTGGGTTTGCGACCGATGAACTGTTTTTGCACCAGCACGTAGCCCGACTCTTCCAGTGCCCGCAGGTGCGTGGCGAGGTTGCCGTCGGTGAGGCCGAGGAGTTCTTTGAGCGCGTTGAAACTCTGGGTGTCGTTGACCATCAGGACCGACATGATATTCAGCCGCGCTTTGCTCTCGAATGCCTTGTTAAACTGAGCCAGCCGGTCTATCATACGGTGTTGCGTTCGTATTTATAGTACATCGCTAAGCCGTAGACGATGTGCAGAATGCCAAACCCCACCGCCCACGCCAAGAGGTTGTAGCCCGGCCAGAACAGCGACAGCAGCCCCAGCCCGATCTCACAGTAGCCCAGCGACTCGACGTCGCGGAGGGTGTACTTGCTGCCGTTGAGCAGGGCTAATCCGTAGAAGATGAGCGTTGCCGGAGCCACTAACCAGATCAGGTTGTAGTAGAGCAGGGCCACGCAAAACACGCCCCCCGTGGCCAATGGTACGGCCATGGCCCACAGCAGCCGTTTGGACGACGCATTCCAGACGGTCAGGCCCTGCCGACGGGCCTTGCGGACCGTGAAATAAGAGCCGGATACCAAAGCTGCCACCAGCACCGCGAGGGCCACAGTCACCAAAAACCGTTCGATGCCTGCGTGGGCGGCCGTGTCATAGAGTTCGAGCCGGTTGTAGTTCAGCATTTGAAACCAGTCGGTTTGCAGTCGCCCATAGACAACGGCCGCGCCCGCCAGCGCAATAACGCCCGCCGACACCCCCGACAAGCCGCTGAGCGACAGAAACTTGGCCGAGCGTTCCATCAGGCTGCGGATCTCCGTCAGCGTCTGTAAATGTTCGCGTGATTCGTGCATGGGGTTAAGTTTGTGGTTTGTCGCTTGTCGTTGTTGCCACTATAAGCCATCCATAATCAATGTTACATGAGTCATCGCCCGGTGTTCACCAACTCCAGAACTTTTCCGCCCAGCACGATCAGACCGACAACAACGGCCATAATCGCCAGAATCAGCACCGCGCCGGACGACAGGTCTTTGATGGTTTTTATCTGCGGATGCTGCCCCGGCGACACGAAATCGCAGAGTTTTTCGAGAGCCGTGTTCATCGCTTCAGCCGCCCAAACCAAGCCAATCTGCGTCAGGATAATGGCCCACTCCACGCGGCTCAGCCGTAGCCAGAACCCCGCACCAATCACCAACCCGGCGATGAGCAGATGAACTCTGGCGTTGTTTTCGTAGCGAAACAAATCCACCACGCCCTGTCCCGCAAACCGGAAACTGCGCAGTACCTTATGGCCGTTTATCATACTCGATGTACCAGTGAAAAGCCACGTACAGCACCGCCAGCACGAACCCATAGGCCAGTGTCAGGTTCAGGGCGAGATGATCGGGCGGGGCCGTGGTCAGCGCGTCGAGCAGAGCTACTGGTTTGGTCAGCACGTCCCAGCTATTCCACCGCCCGAACCGCCCGAGATAAATGCCGAACCCAGCCAGCACCTGACTGCCCAGCACCACCGCCCACGTCGGCCACGCCCCCGCCAGCGGACGCAGCATCCGATGAACGACCAGCGTGGAATACAGCCCCGCCAGCAGCCCCGTCAGCGCGAACAGAAACAGCGTAATCGTGTCGAACCAAAGCAGCGATGGCTGAACCTCTCTGATGTGAAACAGGTCGGTGATGATGTAAGGAGCATTGGGCAGAAACGCCAGCCATATTGCCAGCCCTGCGCCCAGCAGCCACCGGCTCCTGAGTGGCGATGATGGATCGCCAACACTCGTCGTGCGTAAATCCCGCAGCACGAGTACCACGCCCAGCGGAAAAAAGGCCAGAAACAGGTTCCACGTCAGCATCACGAAAAACCACCAGTTACCCGTCAGCAGCCCCCGCGCTGTTACCAAACTTAGCCCGGCTGCAGTCAGGCCCGCCAGCGCAATGAGACCTTTGCCGGGTCTGGCCCGGCCCGGTTGCTCCACGAGTGCCCGCGCGAACGGAGTAAGTGAATGTTGCATAATAGATAAAGTACTTTGTGATGCAAAGTAGAGCAAGGATTTGTCATCGAACAACGAAACACGAAGAAATTTTTTAAGCGGTAACAAACCAGCAAATTGCATGACTAATTAATCAGTTCATTATCAGCCCACGCCCGCATGGGTGGCCCCGTTTAGATGTGGGATATGGGTAAACCATCCAAAATGAATGCCCGTCAATAGAATGCTGTCCGTTTCAACGCCCGGCCGGGTGTGCCTGTTTGGTGAGCATCAGGACTATTTGGGCCTGCCGGTCATCGCTGCGGCCATATCGAAGCGAATCTACTTGACTGCCACGCCCCGTTCTGATCAGCAGGTAGTTATTCACCTGCCGGACATTGGGCGTACCGAATCCTTCGGTCTGGATGGCCCGCTGTCGTACATAGCGAAACGGGACTACTTCCGAAGTGCCGTCAACGTGCTGCGCCGATCCGAGAGTGCCACATTTTCAACCGGGTTCGAGGTGACGGTCTGGGGCACGATTCCAATTAATGCCGGTACGTCGAGTTCGTCGGCGTTGGTCATTGGCTGGATCAATTTGCTGCTACAGATGGCTGATGAACCTCTGTTCCGAAGCCCCGAAGCCATTGCCGATATCGCCTACCGGGCCGAGGTGCTGGAGTTTGGCGAACCGGGCGGCATGATGGACCACTACGCGACGGCTTTGGGCGACGTTATTTATTTGGAATCGCAGCCCGCCATTCGGGTTCGGCACCTGCGGCCCACGCTCGGGACATTCGTGCTGGGCGATTCTCGCGAACCGAAAGACACGCTGGGGATTCTCAAACACGTAAAATTCGGGATGCTGGATGTGCTCAAAAAAATTCGGTCGTATCACCCGGCCTTTGATCTGCATACGGCTCCTCTGGTATCGGCCGGTGATTATCATCACCTGTTGACCGCCGATGAACGGAGCCTGTTCAGGAGCAATTTGTCGGACCGCGACATTCTGCGCGAAGCACTGACCGTACTCGATGCGCCGGTTATGGATGATGGATATTTCGGTGAGTTGCTGAACTGGCATCAGGATAACCTGCGCGACGCCAAGCGTATTTCGACGCCCAAAATCGACCGGATGCTGATGGCTGCGATGCAGGCGGGTGCTTTGGGCGGCAAAATCAACGGATCGGGTGGGGGGGGCTGCATGTTTGCCTACGCTCCCCATAACGCCGGGATCGTTGCTGAAGCCATTGAGCGGGCGGGGGGAGTTGCCCATATCATCACAGTCGATGCAGGAACGCGGGTCGATTCGACAAAACTGCCAGACACAATGTCGGATGAAGCACAGTAAACCGGATAGTATTCGCTCGCTAAAACTTGCGGGCAACGGAGTTGATCGACAGAGACCTATCTATTTAGCACGGCTTCGATTTGCTGACGCAACCACTTGGTTTGTGCGAGTCGTTTCTGAGGTATTTTGCCCAGAGCAGGAAGTACTTTCTCGTGTTGACCCTTCATGCTGAAATATTTATAAAATCGCTCGAGTTCATCGCTA
>JAYTAC010000443.1:0-3569 GCA_043737755.1 Spirosoma sp. | reverse complement strand
ACCGTGAACCCGGTGGCCGTCGATTGGTTCAGCAGAAAGCGATGTTCCGGTCCGCCGGTCAATAATCGGCACGATGTTTCGGTAGGCTGTCGGCATATCGTTACTTTGCAGTCATATCTGATGGCTTCAATTAATCACGTTTCGGCTCCTATGCACCCTGCTCAACAGTCCACCCTCACTGCTAATTTCATTGGCCACGACCCCGTTGCGGGCGACGGCGACCGGTTTCGGGCCGTGGCACCCGCCCGCGCCGAAACCCTGCCCGACGAATTCATCAACGTGTCGACTGCCCAGGCCAACGCAGCCGTGGAGAAAGCGGCTGCGGCTTTTTCGTCGTATGCCGGTCTGCCTCACCACCGTCGCGCCGACTTTTTAGACGCCATCGCCACCGAAATCGGCGCCCTCGGCAACGCACTCATCGACCGGGCCGCGCTCGAAAGCGGTTTGCCACCGGGCCGCATCACGGGCGAACGGGGCCGCACCACGGGTCAGCTTCGGCTGTTTGCCAACCTGCTCCGCGAAGGCTCCTGGGTCGACGCCCGCATCAATCCGGCGCAGGCCGACCGCCAGCCGCTGCCGCGCGTCGACCTGCGCCGGATGCTAGTGCCGCTGGGTCCGGTGGTGGTGTTCGGGGCAAGTAATTTCCCGCTGGCGTTCTCGGTTGCGGGGGGCGACACGGCTTCAGCACTGGCCGCTGGCTGTCCGGTGCTGGTGAAAGCGCATCCATCCCACCCCGGCACGTCGTCGTTGGTGGGGCAGGCCATCGTGTCGGCCGCGCAGAAAACCGGAATGCCCGACGGCGTTTTCTCGCTGCTCCACGCCGACAACGACGTGGCGCAGGACCTGGTGGCGCACCCGGCCATCAAAGCCGTTGGCTTCACCGGCTCACGGGCGGGCGGACTGGCCCTTCGGCGCGTAGCCAACGACCGTCCCGAACCGATTCCGGTCTACGCCGAGATGAGTTCCGTGAATCCGGTTGTGATACTGCCGGGGGCCATCGCAACGAATTTGACGAAAATAGCCGAGGGCTTGGCGGCATCCGTGACGCTGGGCGTGGGGCAGTTCTGTACCAATCCGGGTCTGGTTTTTCTGCTCGACTCGCCCCACACGGACGATTTTCTGACAACCGTTGCCGGAAAGATCAGCGCGTCGGCTCCGGCAACGATGCTCAATGCGGGCATTCACAAAGCCTTTGAGGGGGGTGTACAACAGATTCGGGTCTTGCCCGGCGTGCACATCCTGGCCGAAAGTGACGCTGCACCCGACGGGGACCGCACCGAAGGACGCCCGGTGGTGCTGACGACGACGGCTCAGTTATTCCTGCTGAGTCCCGACATGAGCCACGAAATTTTCGGTCCGTCTTCGCTGATCGTCGTTTGCCAAACTGAAGCCGAATTAGCCGAGTGTCTGCAATCGCTCGAAGGGCAGTTGACGGCCACGCTCCACGCCACCGAAGCCGAACTGCGCGGGTCAGATCACGACTGGATCGGGATGCTGCAAAGCAAGGCCGGGCGGGTGCTGTTCGGTGGCTTCCCGACGGGCGTGGAAGTGAGCGAAGCCATGACCCACGGCGGCCCATTCCCGGCCACGACGGACGGTGGGCGCAGCACGTCGGTGGGCACGGGCGCGGTTCTGCGGTTCGTGCGGCCCCTCACCTACCAGAGTTTCCCCGACGCGCTGCTGCCCCCGGCCCTACAGGACGCGAATCCGCTGGGCATCTGGCGCAACGTGGACGGGGAGTTGAAAAAGTGAATCAGTCATAAATTATTCGTCACTAACATTTTGACCATGAGTCGTTTCTATCTGCTGATAGCCTGCCTTTTACCCTGCGTCTCGCTCGTTGCCCAAAGTCAGAAACGCCCGCTGACAGCCGCCGACTACGACCGCTGGCAAAGCGTACGGTCCGAGAAAATCTCGCCCGACGGCCGCTGGATCGCCTACCAGATTGACCCCCAGGACGGCGACGGACGGCTGGAAATTACCAGTACCGGTGCAGGTGGCCGGACGCGCTACGCCTTTTCCCGTGGATACATGGCGCAGTTCACGCCCGACAGCAAGTTTTTGGTGATGCGGCTGAAAGTGCCCGTGGCCGATGTGCGAACGGCGAAACTAAAGAAAAAGAAGCCCGACGACATGCCCAAAGACAGCCTGTTGGTGCTAACACTGGCCACGGGCAACCCGGTTAAATTGCCCAGTGTGAAATCGTTCGCATTCGGCAAGGACGCCGGTTCGTGGTTGGCCGTGTTGCAGGAACGCAAGAGCGACACCGGAAAACCAGCCGCTACCGTTGCTCAGACCGATACGCTCAACCCACTGCCCCCCGTCTCGACAACGGCGGTAATCACCAAAAAAGGAACGGCGAAAAAGCCCAAAGGCGACGACCTGACGCTGCTGAACATGGCCGACGGGTCGCGTAAAACCGTTCGCTACGTGTCGAACGTGGTGATGTCGGACAATGGGCAGGCCGTATTTTACAGTAAAGAATCGGCGGTTGATTCGTTGAAAACGGGCGAAACGAGCATTCCGGGCGTGTTTTTGTTTACTACCACCAACGGGCAGACCGCGCTGGTGGATACCAACTCAAAACGAAAAATCTACAAAGGGTTGGCGGTTGATAAATCCGGCAAACAACTCACCTGGATGGCCTCCGCCGACAGTGCGGGCAGCGACGTGAAGGTGTTTACGCTGTACTACAAAAGCTTGGTGCCAACGGCAGTGACCAACCGCAAACGGGGAAAAACGGCACCCGAACCGCCTTATACCGTCATCGCCGACACCCTGACGCCCGCCCTACCCAAAGGCTGGTCGGTGAATGAATACCGCGAGCCGAAGTTTGCCGACGATGGCAGGCGGCTGTATTTTTCCACCTCGCCCATTGCGCCCAAACCCACCAAAGACACGCTCACACCCGACGACGAGAAGGTAAAAATGGATGTCTGGAGCTGGACCGACAGTCGGCTGCAACCCATGCAGCAACGGCGGCTGAAAGAAGAAAAGGAACGGGGTTTTCTGACCGTTTACGACCTGTCGTCCGGCAAAATTACGCCCGTCGCTAACCGCGAAATTCCCACCGTTGCCTTCGATGAGAAGGTCAGCACCCGCCACCTGCTGGGCATCAGCGACCTGCCCTACCAGGTTCAGGCTTCGTGGGACCCCGGCCACACCGACCTCTACCTGATCGACACGGAAACGGGCGACCGGAAACGGATTGCCAACGACGTCATGGCGTCGGAGCCGAAACTGTCGCCCGGTGGGAAATACGCGTATTGGTTCGACGAGCGGGATTCTCTCTGGCGGGCCTGGGCCGTGGCCGACGGCAAACGTCTTGACCTGACGCGCGGTCTGCCGAGCAAATTCTTCGACGAAACGCACGACACGCCAAACCTGCCCGGCTCCTACGGCTCGGTGGGCTGGACAACCGGTGACCGCTACCTGTGGCTCTACGACCGCTACGACATCTGGCAAATTGACCCCACGGGCCGCGAAAAACCGCTGAACCTAACGGCGGGCTGGGGACGCAAAAACAACGTCCGGCTGCGCTGGGCCGATCTGGACAGCGACGACGATGC
>JAYTAC010000442.1:0-1312 GCA_043737755.1 Spirosoma sp. | reverse complement strand
GCGGTGGGGCGGTAGTCGTCGTGCCCGGTATGGTGCAGGGCGGCCGAAAACGTCCACAGAATCCGACTGTTCAGCACGATTCCTTTTTCGGCGGTGGGGTCGGGGTGGTTCTGGTAGTCGACGCGGCCGTAGAAACCGCCATTGACAGGGTCAGGCGCGTAGCGTTGCCAATACGCAAGAATATCCTTATGCTCCTGCCGGAGTTCGGCGCGGAGCTGATTGAGGTCGATACTCATGAAAAGACGCGTTTGCCGTAAACACCCATTGGGTTGAAACGGCAAACGCGCCAAAAATAACTCTTCTACTTACTTACTGATGTTACGCCACCTTATGAGCGACAGGTTTAATTTTGACTATGCACACAACCCTCGACCTATATACTGACTACCTGCTGAGTAGCTTTGGCCAGACCACAGCCACTGGTTTGTCCCGGCTGACGGGCGGGGCCGTAGGACACGACGCCGTCACAGACCTGCTCAACCGACTCGAGGGCAACAACCGAACGCTGTGGCAGCACGTCAAACCCCTAATTCGGCAGATTCAGGAGCCAGATGGTGTTTTACTCACCGATGACAGTATTGCCCACAAGCCCTACACCGACGAAAATGGCCTGATAACCACCCATTATGACCATACCAGCGGCCAGTACGTGCGGGGCATCAACTTCGTCAGCTTACTCTACCAAACCAGCAAAGGCCAGTGTCCGTTGAGTTTTGAGCCGGTCCTTAAAACGCAGCGGTCCGAACTAAAAACCCGCAGGACCGTCTGGCGTTCGGAGCGAACCAAACACGAGATGTTTCAGGATATGCTGCGCCAAGCCCATCAAAATGCAGTGCCTTTCCGCTATGTGCTGGCCGACTCCTGGTACACCAATTCAGACAACATCAACCTGATCTTAGCCTTGAAGCACCATTACCTGGGTGCGGTCAAGTCCAACCCGGAAGTGGCCCTTTCCAAACATGAGCGGGCCAACGGTAAATTTGTTAAAATCAGTACACTACAGCTTCAGCCAGGCACCGTATTGACCGTTTACATTCGCTCGGTGCCAGCACCTGTGGCGATCTGTAGCGACATCTTTCCCAACAAGGATGGGTCAGTCGGTGAACTCTTGTTGCTCACTACTGATGTGACGATGACCTACCAGCAACTTCTGACAACCTACCAAAAACGGTGGGGTATCGAGGAGTATCATAAATCGCTCAAACAAAATGCGTCGCTGGAGAAATCGCCCACGCGCACTCATCGTACTCAAGCCAACCATCTTTTTGCCAGCATTTGCGCTTACCTCAAGTTAGAGCGTCTGCGGCTGGCA
>JAYTAC010000441.1:0-1313 GCA_043737755.1 Spirosoma sp. | reverse complement strand
ATCTGTTTTATAAGTGACAATATGTTAAATATACTGTTGTGAGTATGCAATATTGTCAGCTCCCCCCAACGTTTTCGTAGACCACAGGCCGAGCAGAGCCGAGTTGTACTACCCGCTCGATCAGCGTAATAACGCCAAATCAAATGTGAAGCCTAATAGAGCGTGTGGACAGTTAGTGCAGTAAAATCATGGCCGAAGCCAAATAAACAAATCCGGCAAAACTGGTAGCAGTCTTTTCGTACCGAGTTGCTACCCGGCGGTACTGTTTAAGTTTATTGAAAAACCGTTCTACCTTGTTGCGGTCCTTGTAGAGATTCTTATCGATTATTCGTTCTTCGAGTCGGTTCTTCTTGGAGGGAATTACCACCTCAACACCGGCTAAAACCAGTGAGTTAACCAAAAAATCAGCGTCATAACCTCGATCAGCCAGCAAAGCATCCATCTCATAATCAGCAATCAAGTCCTCGGCCTGAGTAATATCAGCCCGTTGGCCGACCGTTAAAATGATCCGCAACGGATTCCCTAACGCATCGACCGCAGCGTGAATTTTAGTATCGCTCCGGCGCCCCGGTCCAGCCGCCCACTGACTGCCCTAAACATTCACTGGCGGGGTCACTTTTTTTTGGCCAGCCGCGTGTTGATGCGCTCGTACTACAGTGGAGTCGATCATTAGCCAATCCAAGTCAGGTTCTTGCAATTGGTCAAACACAGTCTGCCAAATGTTTGCCTTAGCCCACCGGCGAAACCGGCGATAGGCCGAATTCCAGGGGCCGAAGCGTTCAGGTAAATCGCGCCAGGGTGCCCCGCTCCGGGCTATCCAAAGTACAGCCGGTTCGCCGGTGCGATTGATAAAGAGTCGGTTATCTGCTGCTGAGCGTCCCACATCTCCGATTTTACCCGGAAGTAAGTGAGCTAATTGTTGCCATTGTTGATCCGTAATCTCATAGCCGGTCCGCCGGTGCGGTCTCATTCAACAAAGTTGCAAACCTGCTTTAAAATTATCTAATTGTCCACACGCTCTAATACTGGGTGAGTCACATTATAAGCGTGAGGGATCTGATCAAAATACGTTTACTCAAGGGGTTATCCGTAGTTGGGCCGTTGGCGAGCACGGCACGAGAAAGTTTTTTACAACTATTGCCAAAGTGCTGTCAGGTAATCTGGATACATTCATGCTAAAAAGTGAAAAGGCTGAATTTTGGAATAGCGTAGCATTCGGTGGTGGCTTAACTGAGTTTACAGCCGAAGAAAAACTGGTTGATGAACAGGCCAATAATCGTGTCGTGAACCAAAATTGATTTGGAAAAACAAAT
>JAYTAC010000440.1:0-3590 GCA_043737755.1 Spirosoma sp. | reverse complement strand
GCCACGGGCAGCGTCGAAAAATCCGTTTGACCAAGGTTGGGCTGATTGATGTTGATTCCGTTCCAAAGTACCGCCGTGTGATTGGCCGACGTACCCCGAAACGACACCGTTGCCAACTGACCGGGGCCGTAGCTTTTGAACGCTAAGGGCGTGTTGAAGGCCAGCAGATCCGTCAACGATCCGAACCGAAACTGGAGCAACGTGGAGGACTCGATGCGCTGGAGTTTCTGACCCGCCAAAAAACGTTCGGGTGCAACGGCCCGCACCGTCACTGCCGACAGCGACACCGCTGCGACCGAGTCCGTTCGGGTCCCGGCCGGTTCGCCGGTGTGGGGGAACCGCGCGTTCGGCTGCGCGAAGCCAGCAAGTCTGGTTAGCCCACAAATAATTAGTGCGCTGACCCACCGACAGGGGACTTTCAAAATCACGATTCAACGTAAAAAAGTGTGCAACAAGGCACGCGGCTGGGGCGTTTCCTCCGAACGCCTAAACAACGGATGGTCATCGGCAGGTCTCCTGGCTCGTCTCGCCGGTTCTGGCCTTCCCACCCATACGGGGCAGTGGCTATGCAGATTGAACCGGTTTGTGCTGAGACGTACAGTTGCGGGGACAGCTCCGGTTTTGAACCGGATTCCCTTTTAAGCCGTGAAAGCCGCCACGAAGCGACATCAGGCACCAATGACTCAAGCGTAAAGGTAGAGTTTGCACCGTACATAAAAAAACAGCCCTGAGGTGTCAGGGCTGCTCGTTGTGGAATCAAGGCAGTCACCCGGCTATTCCAGTTGACTTAACCGCAGCGTAAAACCAGGCAAGACATCTTCTCCACTCAGTTCGTCGTCAAACGCTTTCATTTCCGGTTCCTGATTGGGTCGGTAAATGAAAATTTGATGACCAAATGGATCAATCAGCCAACCGAGCCGAACGCCGTTAGCCATGTACTTGACCATCTTTCGTTTCAAATGGGCAAGGTCGTCCGATTCAGAGACCAACTCAATGACAAAGTCCGGGCACACGTGCGCAAACTTCTTTAAATTATCCGGCGGTACCACAGCTAAACGCTCGTGACTCACCCACGCCAGATCCGGGTGCCCGCATCGACGTGTCGGGCAATGTGTACCCGCCATTAGAGTCGGAGATGCGGCCTAACCTGGTTTGACGATTCCATGAACCGACTTCGACCATCAGTGACGCATTGAAGAAGCTATGTTCTAACCCGTCAGGAAGTCCGAAAAACAATTGCCCATCTTCGTCGCGCTCGATTCGTAAATCTGGATTCATTCGGCAAAACGTGAACAACTCGTCGTCCGAGAAGCAACCGCATTGCGACAGCAAATTAATGGGCAGTACCATAGCGTTTGTCGTCTTAATATTGATACTCAAAACCCCTCTGCTTTGATCTCTTTCTCGGTCACGGTTCCGTACTTTTTCACCTTGTCCCGAATGGTTTCGGCCTTGCCGATGAGCACGAATTGCAAGTTATTTTTCGGGAAATACTGGTCAATGATCTGGCGGGTGCGGGCCACGGTCAGCCCATCGACGTTCTTTTGGAAATTATTGATGAACGACTCGTCGAAGCCCAGACTGAACATATCGGTCAGCAGATCAGCCAACGACCCGGCTGATTCGTAATTGGGTGGGAAGTCAGCTTTGACGTAGTTTTTGGCCGAAGTCAGTGTCTTCTCGTCGATGCCGGTCCGGTGCAAACTGTCTAATACCTGCACGGCCATGTCGATGGCTTCGGTCGTCGTGCTCACTTTGGTAAACGTCGAGATGGCGAACGTGCCGCTGTTCCGGTACGTCCCGAAGCGGCTGCTGGCTCCGTAGGTCAGGCCCGAATTGACGCGCAGGGCATCGTTGAGCCACGACGTGAACCGCCCGCCCAGAATCGTATTGACAACCGTGACCGGAATAAAATCGGGGTTGTTGCGCGTGATGCCTTTACCACCGATCAAAAACGTCGTCTCGCGGGCATCGTCTTTGTTGACTAATAGCACCCGACTTTTATCGAAGGCTACGGTTGGGTCGGTCAATTTGGGCGAGGTGGCAGCGGCCGTTTTCCAGTTGCCAAACAGCGTCGTGATGCGCTTCTTCATCTCCACCGTGTTGAAATCGCCCACCACGGAAATAGCCGCCCGATCCGCCGTGTAGTTTTTCTGATAGAACTGCCGGGCATCATTCGCGGTAATGGCCGAAACCGCCGTTGGTGTGCCCGTAACGGGGTTGGCGTAGGGATGAGCCGCGTAGACGAACTGATTGAAATACGAGTTGACCACCGCCCGTGGACTTTCCTTTTGCTGGGTTAGCTGGAGCATTTGCCGCCCTTTGTACTTGTCAAATTCCGCCTGATCGAAGGTCGGTTTGGTCAGTACATCCCGAATGATATCCAACAGTAAATCCTGATCTTTCACAGCAAACGACGCCGTCATCTTGGCTACTTCCTTGCCCGCGTAGGTGTCGACGGTAGCCCCCACGTACTCGGCTTTCTCTTCCAACTGCGCCTTCGTGTATTTCGCGCTCCCGAACAGCAGTGCTTCGGCAGTCATGTTGGCCAACCCGTAGCGCGTACCATCCTGCACGGCCCCGGCATCGAACGCGACGGATACGTTAATGAGCGGTACCTCGCGCTGCTCCATTAGGTAGACCGTCAAGCCGTTTTTGAGTTTAAATTTCTGGTACGGCGGCACCTTGAAGGTCTGCGCCGACGCTGCGCCCGTGATGAGCAGGGCGGTAATGAGGGTGAGTATGTGTTTCATGTTTTTATTTCAACCGCATCGGCGGACCGACAGAGGAAGGGGAGAAAAGCGCAGAGAATACAGAGTCTCCGCGTCCTCTGCGCTTTTCTCCCCTTCCTCTGCGTTTAGTTGGAAGTCTTTTTCGGTTCAGGCAACAGATAACCCACGGTACGGTTGCGGGCGGTGAGGTACGTTCGGGCCACGCGCTGCACGTCTTCTTTGGTGACTTTCTCGTACAGAGCCGGGGCTTCGTACAGCTTTTTGTAGTCGCCGAAAAACAGTTCATACGTGCCGAGCGAGTTGGCTTTACCGTTGATGGTTTCCATTGTCCGGTAAAAATCCATCAATTTCTGGTTCTTCAACTTTTGCAGTTCCACGTCCGTGATGCCGCCGTTAACAACCTTGTCGATCTGACCCAATACCGACCGTTCCAGTTGCTCCGCCGATACGTTACTGGCGGCAATGGCATACACAGCGAACAAATTTGGATCGAACGACTCGCCGAAGCTGGTGAACGCCCGCGACGCAATGGTGGAGTCCAGCACGAGCGATTTGACCAAACGCGATGAATTGCCCGAACTCAAAATGCCACTCAGCAAATCGAGGGCGTAGTAGTCAGGGTGGCGGGTAGCGGGCGTGTGATAGGCCAGCAGAATGTTCGGCGTTGCCACGTCTTTGTAGGTTGTGGCGCGTCGTTCGCCGTTTTGGGGTGGCTCCACCGTGCGCAGGCTGTCGGGCAGTTTCTGGGCCGGGATGGGTTCAATGTATTTTTCGGCTAACGCCCGTACCTGCGCGGCCGTTACGTCACCGACGACCACGGCCACGGCGTTGTTGGGCGAGTAATAGGTTTTGAAATAC
>JAYTAC010000439.1:0-3591 GCA_043737755.1 Spirosoma sp. | reverse complement strand
TAATGGCATTCGTTGTGTTTCATTGTGTTCGGGTAATCACTGTTTCAATAAAAACGCTGTCAGGTCGGCCACTTGCTGGGTGTTCAGACCCATCGCCTGAGGGCTGGGCATCAGGCTGGTTTTGTACTGCCGACGCGAAGCAACTTTATCGGTTGGAATGCTGTGTTTCTGACCCGTCACGCCTTTGATGACCACCGCCTGTTCGCCATCGCTGACCAAGAAACCGTAGTACGTTTGGCCCGTTTTGGTCGTAATCAGCCACGGTTCGTAGCCGAAGGCAATACCCGCGCTGGGGTTGAGGATAGCATCCAAGAGCGCATTCTTGTCGTACTTCTGGTGAATTTGGGTGAGTTCCGGTCCAACGTCGTTACCTAACTGCTTGTGGCGATGGCAATTAGCACAAACCGTTTTGAACAGTGCCTGACCCGTTCGTCCGTTGCCGGTCAGGGCGGCAACCTGCTCTGTCAACGACCCGGTTCCATTGACAGTAACAGTATTGGTTGATGCTGACGGCAACGCAGCCGAAGTTTCTTTAGTAACCGAAGCAACCGGCGTTTCCTGAGCAGCCGATACAACCGCCGTTTCTTTAATGACCGACACGGCCGGAACGTCCACAGAAATTGCCACCTCGCGCTTTGGCGAAAAATACTCCTTCGCCATCGTCCGTACAGTTTGGTCAGGATTTTTCAGAATAGTAGGTCCAACCGTCTTTGTCAGCATCTCGGACAGCTTCCCATCGGCGGCTAACCCAACCAGTACCGTACCGCCTTCGCTGCTGCGGGCCATCTCCAGTGCCACCCGGCGTTTCTCGGCGTCTGACTTGTACTCGTCCAGCAGCACCTGCCGTTTGGCCAGCATCTTTTGTTCGCTAACCGACACCTTCACCGGCATCAGCTCGTCCCAGTTAAGCAGCGCAGCCCAGTCGTTGCCGCGCCGGAAGCCGGTCCAATACTTAGCCTGATCGGCAATGGTCTTGTCCGGCGATTTGGTCAGGTCGATCATGGCGTTAGCGGCAACGGCACTTTTGATGAAGCCCAGCGCCACCACCGACTGTTTGCGGGCGTCGGCCGTAAGTTGAGATGACTCAGCGCGTTTTTTCAGCGACTCTGCCGCCGACGCCGGGTGCAGTTCCCACACGAGGTTAGCCATTTTCTGGTCCCACTGAACCGGGTCGGCGGGCAGCGTCGGGCGCAAATCGGCGAACAGGCTCTCTTCTTTGCCATCGGCTGCTTGCCCAAGGGCTGTCAGGTAGTAACGGTCCTGCCCGTCGTAGCGGCTGATTAGGTTCAGCAGCATGAACCGGCAGTCGGCGTAAGGCACGTCGCGCAGGGCGATGGCCACCTCGCGCCGGACAGCCGCATCAGGATCGATGGCCAAGTTTCCCAGCAGCGGCAGCAGTGCCTTCTGCGAAGCTGTCAATGACGGAATGGCTTTGGAGTTCTCGGGCGTAATGCTCCGCAACGCCCGCAGTGCCGCAACCCGAATGGGCGCGTCGGGTGCTCTCAGCAACCGCTCGACTTCAAACTGCCCGTCGGCACCGAGGTGCGCCAGCAGGAAAATGGCCCGCGCCCGGTGGTACGGATTCGGCGACGACAGCAGGGCCATCACCGGCTCAACAACGGCGTCGCCCTGCGCTTTCAGAGCCTCGAAACCCAGCATCCTGACGTTGACGGCGGGATTAAGCAGGGCGGCAATCTGCCCTTCGGTGGTGCGAAGGTCGATTTTGGGTGCCCGCAGTTTTTTGCCTTTGGGCGTGATGCGGTAGATGCGGCCGTACCCTTTTTTGTCCTGCATCTGATGCCCACCCACCACCGGATCATACCAGTCAGCAACGTACAGTGCCCCGTCGGTTCCCACGGCCACGTCGCTCGGCCGAAACCACTTGCGCGTGTCAATCGTCGCGTCGTTCCACTTGTAATTTTCGTCTACTTTGGGAAATGTGCTGATAAGGTCCGTGCGCGGCATCCGGTATCCTGCGCCCCACGGCTCGGGTTTGTAGGCAAAAATAACGTTCCGGCCCGCTTCGGCACTGAGCAGCATCCCCCGGTATTGCGGACCGAGTTGATCGCCTTCGTAGACAACTACGCCCGTGGGCGAACCCGCCCCGGTAATGTCGCCAACGGGCATCACGCCGGGGTCTTCCTGGTGCCAGTGCGCCACCGGAATCGGCTGACCGGGCCGTTGATCGCCCTGCCAGTAACGAGTGCCGTCATTGCTGAAATACCCCGCGTTGCCGCCTTCCATAAGCCAGCTTGTGCGGCAGGCTACCACCTGATCGTCGTTGTCGTTCTGCCACATGTTGCCGTACGAGTCCAGCGCGGTTTCGTAGTTGTTTCGGAAGTTGTGCCCCATCACCTTCAGCCCTGACCCGTCGGGCCGGATGCGTAAGGCCAATCCACCCGTCCAGACGCGCCCGTCGTCGCTGACCTGATTACCGTGATTCTCATTGTTGTGGGGCGTTCCGCCAACGTACAGGCTCCCCGACCGGAGCGTCCAGCCATCGCGGTCGGTCACCGTGTGCGGACCGGCGTTGCCCGTGTTGAAATAATAGTTGCCATCCGGCCCGGCGACAACGGCGTGCAGGGCGTGGTCGTGGTCCAGCCCGCCGAAGCCCGTCAGCATAATTTCTTTTTTGTCGGGTTTGTCATCGCCGTTTTCGTCGGTATACACTACGATATTGGGCGAGCACGATACGATTACTTTATTCCCGATTACGGCAATACCGAGGGGCGATACCAGATCGGGATCGGTGACGAATACCTTGCTGGCATCGGCTTTTCCGTCGCCGTTGGTATCTTCCAGAATCATCACCCGTTCGCCTTCGGGGTGGTCGAGCCGCTCGTCGGGGCCACCCACCCCGGCTTTATTATTAAATTTGCGGTAGTTAACGGCTTCCGTAATCCACACCCGCCCTTTGGCATCAATGTCCATGTTGGTCGGGTTGTGGAACATCGGCCCTTCGGCCCAGAGCGTCGCTTCGAGGTCGTCGGGCAGGTAAAGCCTTTGCGCAGAGTCCCCGCCAACAACGACGCTGCGCTGACGGGTATAATCGGGTTCTGTGGGTTTGTAGGAGACCGGAACCGCTGTTTTGAATTGACCCGTTTGAGTGGCCAGATAAAGCAGACCCGCCGTTGTCAGGACCAGCGGAAGCGCGTTTAACGCCGTTAATGTTGTTTTCATGATAAGTAGTTCAAGAGCCTGCACTGTGAGCCGTGTCCTCACGACCCATTCGACCGGATAGTTTTTTGCTGATGCGAAGGTGATCTGTGAGGACACAGATCATGGAATTTATACAAACAGCGAACGAACGGTCCTGTTGTTTTCGAGGTAACTCTCGACAATGGCTTTTCCGGCGGGAATGGCTCCTTCGATTTGCAGCCAGCCCGAATAGCCAATGTCGTCTATCGCCCGCCGAACCCCGACCAGATCAATCTTGCCTTTGCCCAGCAAAAAGCCGTTTTCTTTCAAGTGAAACTCACAGATTCGGTCTTTGCCCAGCATCCGAATTTCGCTGAAAATATCGTAGCCCATCACCGCCGAGTTGCACACGTCGTAGTACACTTTCACCGCCGGTGAGCCAACGGCGTCCAT
>JAYTAC010000438.1:0-3594 GCA_043737755.1 Spirosoma sp. | reverse complement strand
GGTTTTGGGGGTCGATTCAGGGTATCAAGGCATAGTTAAAGACTAGGACTGTGAGCGGGTTAACATACCGGCAAAGAAACCCAGAGGGGGTGAGTTGAGCGACTTTGAGCGGGCGGAGAATCAAGCCGGGTCATGGGAGCGGATTTACGTCGAACATGCCATTGGTGGTATGAAGCGATTTCGTTATCTGAGTGATCGCTTACGGACTCACAAAGTAGTTTTGTACGAATCAGCGATTGGTATTTGTGCTGGTTTATGGAATTTCTACTTATCTAACTCACAATCACCACCGCAACAAGCCTAATAAAGAGTGCACGAAAATATTTACGTCCCAGAAACTTTGAAGAGCTATTCCGTTCCGGGTTTAGTTCCTTGAGTGTTACTATCCCAACTGCGTGAGACGGGGGTAGCCATTTGTTCTCTATTATCCCGGTAGCGGTGGCCACCGGCTTGATCGTCCATCAAAACCACTAAAAACAAAGCCGGTCTCCGACTCATCTGCTTTCGCTAATTAAGTTTCTCTCGTAAAATCTGCAAAATTAAATCTTGGCCTGCTTGTAAGCTTTCCTGATTGACTCTGAGTTAGTCTTGACCTGCTTGCAAGTTCTCCTGATTAACCCTGAGTTGATCCTGTCCGGCTCTCAGTTCCTCAAATTGTCTCTGAGTTGACAGCGTCAGGTCAACCACGCCTTTGGCTGTTATACCGGCCTTTTGGTCAGCACGGATAGCAATCTCGGTGAGTTGTCCTTGCCCATCAATTAAACGGTCAATTTTTTGAAGCCCATCAGCCAAGGCTGGTTTTACTTGGTCAAGTCTACGGTCGGGTGTCATGCGGGGAAATGTAGTTAAGATTTAGTCATAACTCTACCCCTGAAAAGGCCAGGTTAATTAGACAGCGAAATTCACCGGCTCACCGGCCTCGGCACTGATGCTACTGATTTTTTGCGGAAGTCGCCCTGCGAGAAGTACTTCTCTATCAGACAGTACATCAGGATAAAGAAGTAGCGGCTGCCCATTTCCTTGATTTTCAGTTTCGACTCGCCGTATTTCCGGTTCGTCCAGCTATTGGGTATCACCGCGTAACTGTATCC
Source organism: Spirosoma sp. (assembly GCA_043737755.1). Classification (GTDB taxonomy): domain Bacteria; phylum Bacteroidota; class Bacteroidia; order Cytophagales; family Spirosomataceae; genus Spirosoma. The sequence continues at coordinate 2,503 of JAYTAC010000438.1, read as the reverse complement.
CCGCACAATGGCTTTCAGCGGCAACTCGACCGTGAGGTTGAAGTGGGGAGCCAGGAACGGCTTTATGCCCTCGATGGTCTCGCGCTTGTAGAGTTTGAAGGCGTTGGTCGTGTCGTTGTAGCTGATGCCCATCACCAGTTTGACGATGAAGTTGGCCACGCGGTTGATGCTCCTTTTGAGGGGCGGGTAGTCGACAACGTTGCCGCCTTTGCCCCACCGCGACCCAAACACGGCATCGACGTTAGTTTCGCGCATCTTGTTGTAAAACCGGACCAAATCTTCGGGGTCGTCGGAGAGGTCGGCCATGAACACGGCCACGCAGTCGCCCGAGAACCGTTCCAGTCCGTAGCGGACGGCGTAGCCGAAGCCATTGGGTCCGGGGTTGGTGTAATAAACCAGCGTTGGAATCTCGGCAGCAGCCATTTCCTGCAACACCCGCAGCGTTCCGTCTTTGGAGTTGTCGTTGGTGACGCAGATCTCGTGCGGGATGCCGTGTTTGGCCAGCGTCTGATACAGAATCCGCAGCGTGGGCGGCAGTGACTCTTCTTCGTTGTAGGCGGGTATAACGACGCTCAGTTTCATACCTGTATCAGCGGGCTTCAGCCCGTATGTGGTAATGAGAGACTAAAGTTATTTCAACGGTGAGGGAGCAGCCGGATGGTACTGTACAGCTTTCGGAGCGGTTCGGGTACTACATAGTCCCGGATCACGTCCTTCGTTTTGTCCCAGCCGGGCTGACCCAAATATAAGTATTTCATCACCAAACCTGCCCGGCGGAAATAACTCTGCTCATACTGTTTGGCGTCGAGCATCATGCGGTAATAGCGGGCAATGTTCCGGCGTAGCACCCGGTCGTATTTATGACCCAGTTCGCGGTTGATGTCGCTGTACATCCTGATTCGGTTGCGCAAAAACGTCTCGTCGCGTTCGTTATCGTGGTAGCTGGCCCCCGCCCGATTTTTCCGGTACACCGTCGTTACATCGGGTAGGTAACCGATTCTCCCCATCTTCGCCTTCAGAATCAGGCGGGGAATGTCGCCACTCGACGAATCGCTGAACCAGGCCGGGTATTCTTTGATGCTGTTGCGATAGAGCGTACTCGACGTGGCCATGAACCAGATTTCGTTCTCGCCAATCAAGTCGTCGACCGTGTAAAACGGCTTCATATCGGGGTCGTTCAGCAGGTGCGACGGTGCCCCATCTTCATACGTGATGAGCGTGTTGGTAAACGCCATTGAGTAATCAGGGTGGGCGTCGAGCAGGTCGGCCTGTTTCTGGAGTTTGAGCGGATCGGTCCAGTAGTCGTCGCCGTCCATCAGGGCGTAGTACTCTCCTTTGGCCAATTTCAGCGTCTCCAGAAAATTGATGCCGCCATTTTTGCCCATGTTACGCGGATGTAACACACCGATAACCAGACTGGGATGCTGCCGTTCGTAGTCCTGAATGATCTCCCGCGTACCATCGGCCGAAAAGTCATCGCCGACCAGAATCTCGATGGGAAACGTGGTCTGTTGAGCCAGAGCACTGTCGATGGCCTTACGGATAAAATCACGCTGATTATAAGTGATAATCAGAACACTAACCTTGACCATACGTTGATAAATAAACCCGGTTTGCCCGTTTTATAACGAGTGCAAACCGGGTTCTGACTGATAGTTAATTCAGGAACGAACAGGCCGTACCCGGTTGTATGCAGACCGTATTCTCTCGACTAAGCGGCTGCTTCGGCTTCGGTCGATTCGTTCTTCGCCGTTTTGATTTTTGTTTTCCAGCCCTGCGGCTCGTCTTTGTCGGCCGGTGTTCCCCAGGGGTTGTAGAAGGGCAGAATAGCCACCCAGCGCCCGGCGGGGTCGTCCCAGCTAAAACGGTCGGCAAAACTCGACGGACTCACCCAGTGCGGCAGGTCGTAACGGAACAAAATCAGGTCGCCCCGGTCCTGATGTCCTTCGGTTTCCACAATGGTGTCGTTGATGACGTAGCCCGTGCCTCCCGAATGGTACTCCTGACCGTATTGGTTCAGGGCCAGAATCTGCCCCACCTGCTGGGGGTGAAGCGGGTGCCAGTGACGCCCGAAAAAGCTGCCTCCCATCGGGTAGTGCGTAATCTGGGGGTGGAAATAGGCTTTCCCTTCCTGAAAACCGAATGTCTCCTCGCTACCCGTCAGCGAGTTCCAGAACTGACGCAGCGGATCGAAAACGGGCATCAGGTTTTCCTTATGGTCACCACCGATGTTGTCTAAATCGTCGAACGTGTGATCGTGGAACAACTGCGGAGCCTGCTGGATTTTGGCAATGTGAAGCCGGTGCTTGTGCTGATTGTTACGAAACGTATCGGGAGCTTCGGCCAATGGCGTCGCAGCCGACCACATGCGGGTAGCTTCGATGGCCCCGCTGAGCAATTCGGCTGGAAGGCCGGTTTTGATAATGACAATGTTTGGCTCGTTGACCAACCGCATCACCTCGGCGTACGGAATTTCGGGAACGATGCGTCCGTCTTTAAATTC
>JAYTAC010000437.1:0-8798 GCA_043737755.1 Spirosoma sp. | reverse complement strand
CGGCGAAGCACGTTGAGCCGGATGCGGGGGTAGTTGACGCCGTAGTTCTCGGGCGGCACGTCGCGCTGTCCCACGCCGTAGAAGTTGTAGGTGTATTTGTAGTAGCCCGCTTCGCCGTAAACGTAGTACTTGTTCCGGTCGTAAAACACCTGAAACGGCACGAACAGCAGCACCTGCTTATTCTGGGTGTAGGCCGCAATTACCTGTACGTTCGAGGGGCGCGGCCGGTCGGACTCACGAGAGCTTGCATTGGCCGTATCGCGTTGGAGAATAGCAAAGTCGCGGTTGAAGCGGAACGTGGCCGAGACGACCGCGCCGTAGGCAAATCGGGTTTCGGGGGTGTAGTAAATGACCGGAAACGGAAATAGACTTACCTGTTTCTGGGACGAGTCAGTCGATTGAGCAACTGACCCGTTGGCGAAGGTAGTAAGCAGAAGAAAAAGTAAATAACGATACCCCATTGGGCGGTGAACTGGTGCGTAGTTATGTACGAATAGACTGTTTGGAAAGATTTTTGTTGATTCGATCTACCCTTTACCCATGTAAATCCCCCGACTTCGGCGATTGACTGCCAACGACGGGGAATTTACATGGGTGAAAAGTATCGTCGCGTTACCGGCTCAGGTAGGTAAGCGTCGTTACCGGAAACTTGGTTGGCGTTTTTGCATCGGTCGTCAACACGCCACGCAGTACGTAGTTTAGCACGGCCCCCGGCTGAACGCCCGTTTGTGTGGTGGCTGTCAACGTAACAGGAATGGCTCCGTTCACTTTCGCCTGAATGTTAGCCGTGCGGAAAGTCCCCGATTTGTAGTCGGCGGGGAGTGGTACTGCGATGTATGGACTGGCTTTCCCCGGTGCGATGCCCGTCACCACATCTTTGCCATCGTACACAAGCGTGGCATCGGTTGCGTTGGGAACCAAGTTGATGATTCGGATAAAAAACGAGTTGCTGCTGACGGGTGGAAGCTCATCGGTAATGGTGACGAGACTGTACGACGGAGCCACGCCCGTTGCAAAGAGCGAATACCGTTTGCCTGCTTCGGCGTTCAGGTCGGCCGACAGCAACGGGCTGGCAACCGTGCCACCTGCTGCCACCACCATTTTTATCTTCGCAGCACCAGCCGCAATGCCCGAATACTCAAAACCAGGGAAGGCAGTTCCGTACCGCAAACTCCCGGTCGGGTTAACTGCCGTAACAACCGCCCCCGACATGCGCTGGTCGTTCACGTAGACGTCGATGGCGGGGGCATCGGGAGCCGCGTGTATGAAGCGGACCCGCGCTCCGGTTGAAGGCTGAACGTTCTGAAGGATGTTCGATTTTTCACCGCAACTGCCCGCCATCAAACCAACAATGGTCAGAGCAATACTAATTATTGTGTATTTCATTGTTTCAGAATGAGTTATGGCCGAAGCTGTTTAGGAATTCGATTTTGCGTATTCAATTCCACCCGGTTGTATGCGGTTAGGGTATATCCTGGACGGCCACATCCGGGCGTAAACAAGACTTTATCTCGCCCGGACGTGGCCGTCCAGGATATACCCTAACCGCATACAACCGGGAATCCTGAACAGCTTCTCCATTTTCGACAGCGGATTTCGTTGTAGGATGCAGTTATTTACTTAGTCAAAAACCAAAGTTCTTTCGTGTGGTATTCGGGCACCGTAGCACCGATGTTGGCCAATGATGCCCGGTTCCAGCTAAACTCGGAGTTGTAGCGGGGGCGCAGCCGCTGCACTAATTTGCCCTGATTGTCGGGAAACAGAACGTTGCCGGTCGGAATGAAGTAGCCGGTGTAAATGGCGGGGTCGTACTGAAACCGGCGTTGATCGACCCATGTTTCGAGCGAGCCGTGCATGAACAGGGCCACGAATTTCTGCAACATAATGTCGCGCATGGTCAGTGCGTCGGGCGTTTGAGCAACGGCTTTACCGGTCATGTACTTCGTCACCTCAGCCGCCGGAATGGGAGCCGCCGTGCGGTCGACGGTGCTGGTCCACTCGATGTTGGCCTGAACGCCCTTACGATACGCATCGAGTGCCATTGCCCGGTCGTTCTTGCGGAAGGCGGCTTCGGCTTTCATAAACTGCACCTCGGCGTAGGTCAGAATCGGGTGTTCGGCGTCGTCGCGGAACAGAAACTTACCCGTGCCGGGCGCGGGGGTGGTGGCGGGCGAATACCCGAACAGCAGCGGAATCCGTCGGACGTTACCGGTTGTGTTGTTGGGATCGCCCTGCGTTGGTATCACGCCCCGATACACACCATCGGGCGAGGGGTTAAACATGAGCGGCAAACGCGGATCGACCACGCCGTTAAACACCCGCCCGTCGAGCAGGGAAATCATAAAGTCGGTGGGCCGGAGCGCGGTGGCGTTGCCCCGGCGGGGGCCGTAGAAATTGGCGTCGTTGGACGAACCAGCCCGGTGAGGAGCCAGAAAATTGTCGGCATTGCCGGCCAATGACTTGTCGCAGAACTCGATCACTTTATCGGCGTTGAACGTCGCTTTGTTGCTCTGGTGCAGCATATTACGGGCCAGCACAGCGTAGGTGAACTTCGTCCATTTGGTGACGTCGCCTTTGTAGACCGCGTCGCCCGCCCGGCTCGCGGCTGTTGCCGGACGGCCGTCGGCACGGGCCAGTTCGGTTAGTGATTCGTTGCAAAGCCGGACCACTTCCCCATACACGTCAGGCTGCGGGTCGAAATCGAACTGATAGCGTTCGCTGTCCCAGGCCTGTTTCAAAATCATCTCGCCGTACAGGTCTGTGCTCGACTGCCAGCTCCAGGCCCGGATGGCTTTGGCAATACCGACCAAGTCGTACCGCTGGGATTTCTGCCCATCCTCGATCATCAGGTCGATGTTGCGGCCGATCCGCCAGTAGTGCGTACCCCACTTTTCGCCCCCGGCGTCGCCCGCGTTGAACACGTAGCCATGCCGCTCCCAGATGTCGTCAATGGTCGACGTGCCGAAGTGCTGGGCGTATCTACCCACAAAGCGCGTATCGAATACTTCGCCCCGCACCATGTTGGCGATCAGGGGCGGCAGCAGCGCATTCCCGTCCGACACCTGCGGGAAACTGGGGTCGTCGTTGATATTCAGATAATCGTCGCAACTGCTCAGTGCCAGACCCAGCGTTGTGATTACTAAAAACACGTATTTTTTCATGATTGGAAATTCGTTCAGACGATTAAAAACCTACCCGTAAGCCAGCCGCAATGCCACGGGGTACGGCCAATTTGCCGAAGTCGAACCCGGCGGCTCCGGCTCCCTGCGAGGTGGCGGTTGTGCCGTTCACGTTCGGATCGGCACCCGTGTAGTTGGTCAGCAGAAACAGGTCGGTGCCCGTTATAAATACGCCCGCCCGCCGGATGATCTTCGTGCCCTTGAGCCACTCGGCCGGGAACGTATAATTCAGTGTCAGGTCGCGCATCCTGACCCAGTTAATGTCGCGTTCGACAAATGCCGATTCGGGAATCGAGCCGTAGTAATTGACGCCGTAGATGGGCGTCAACTGAATGGTGTTGAGGGTCGGGCTGTCGGAGTTTTCTTTGCCGTCGCGCAGTACGCCCCTGTAAATCACCGGCTCCTCGCGGTTGAGCGTATTGCGGCTCAGGCCAATCCGGGTCATGTAGTATTCGTTCCCGTTGAACACGTCGCCCCCTTTGCGAATGTCGAGCAGAAACGACAGGCTCAGGTTTTTGTACCGGAAGGAGTTGGTCAGGCCGACGGTGAAATCGGGCGTGCGGTCGCCGATGGGCAGAAAGTTGGTGTTGATCAGCGGCAAACCGTTGGTCGGGTTCACCAAAATATCGCCCCGGTTGTTACGCAGGTAATCGTACCCGCCAAATGCCAGGGCTGACCCGGCCCCGCGCAGGTTGTCGTTCCGCAGCGACTGCTCGGGAAAAAACGACGCCACGTCTTTGACGAACGCCGACGCCCGGATGTTGCCGATGAGCCAGGTGTCGGCGTTGTAATATTCCGGTACGTTGGCGGCCGGCAGACTCAATACGGCGGTGCGGTAGGTGGTGAAATTGGCGATCACGTCCCAGGTAAAGTCCGCCGTTTTCACGGGGCTGGCCGTCAGCGCAAACTCCAGTCCTTTGGTCGAAAACGAACCGCCGTTGAGTAATCCGAACACGAACCCCGTGCCGTAGCTAAGCCGCTGCGCCACAATCTGGTCGATCCGGCGGGCATGGTAGTACGAAACGTCGACGCCCAGCCGACCGTTGTACAACTGCACTTCGCCCCCAATTTCCACGCTCTTGCCAAATTCCGGCTTCAGGTTGGGGTTGCCCGCGTAGAAATCGTAGCCGAAGCCGCCCCCCGTCGTGAGTTGGTTAATCAGTCTCGACCGAACGCGGTAGGGTGTCGCATCTTTACCCACTTCTGAGTAGGTAGCCCGCAACTTAGCGAACGAGATGGTACGGTTACCCTGCAGGAAAGGTAATTCAGTCAGCACAAAACTCCCGCTGACGGACGGGTAGAAAAACGAGCGCGACTGAATGGGCATGGTTGAAGTCCAGTCGTTGCGGCCCGTGACGCTCAGGTACAGCGCGTCGGCGTAGCTGAAGGTGAACTGCCCCAGCGCACTCACCACCCGCCGTTGCAGAATAGTGAGTTTGTGGTTGCGCGAGATGGGGTCCGTGTTGTTGGGTGAGTTGTAGTCGGCGATGTACAAGTTCTCGCCGTAAGTGGCCGTCGTTTGCTCCCGCGAATCGTACAAATCCCCACCCACCAGCAGCGACGTTTTGATTTTGTCGCCGAATGATCTGCGGATCGTTCCCAGCAAGTTACCAGTCAGAATACGGCTGTCCTGCGTGTAGTTCTCGATAATTCCGCGCCGACCTAATCCTTCGTTGGTTTCGGGATGAACGAAGTTATTGCCGTTCGTAACGGCTAAGTCCGTCCCGACGCGGCCCGTTACGTTGAGCCAGGTGGTCGGGTCGAACCGCACGTTCAGCCGCCCGATGGTGCGGTTGGTGCGGTCGCTGCTTTGGTTGCGGTTGACGTTGAAGAGCGGATTGTCTAATTCGCCCCCGGCTTCGGTCACGATGCGTCGGCGGGTTCCGTCGGGGTTCACATACGTGTTGATATCGTCGTTGGCGGGCCAAGTCAGTAGATTGGTCAGGTAGCCCAGCGAACCGGCGGGTTGTTTCTGAATCCGTGAGTTGGTGTATTGCAGCGACGGCGAAATCTCTAATTTTTTGCTGATCGTCGAGACTAAATTCAGCGACAGGTTGACGATTTTCGAACTGGTGTTGGGGACGGTCCCCTGCGCATCGGTGTAGCTACTCGATGCGCGGTAGGTCAGTTTGTCGGTGCCGCCGTCGAACGTCAGGTTGTGCCGCTGGGTAAACGCATCCCGGAAAAACGCCCTCGGATTGTCGAAAATGGGCGTTCCTTCGGCGTATTTCGGTCCAAAAAACGACAGGGCCGTTGGGCTGGGCGTTCCAACGCTGCCCCGGCCATAGGCGGTTTGCGTCTGCGGGTAACGGTACACGTGGTCGGTCCTGAACGCATTGTCGTAGCTGACGTTGGTACGCCCGGCGCGGCCTTTTTTGGTGGTAATGATGATGGCTCCGGCGGCTGCATTGATACCGTAGAGGGCGGCTGCTTCGGGACCTTTCAGCACCGAAATACTTTCGATGTCGTTGGGGTTGATGTCGGCCGCACGGTTCAGGTAATCGCTGTTGCGGTTAGGCCCGTCCGAAACGAGGTTACCCTGACTAAACGTGCTGTTGTTGATGGGTAGCCCATCGACCACAAACAGCGGGGAGTTGTCGCCCCCAATGGAGTTGACGCCCCGCAGTTGAATCTGCACCGACGCGCCCGGCAAACCGCTCGTGGTCGACATTTGCAACCCCGGCACCCGGCCCTGCAACGAGGTCAGGAAGTTCTCGCGTTGGGTTTCGGCCAGGTCGCTTCCTTTCACCTCACTCACCCCGTAGCCCAACGACCGGCGTTCCTGTTTGATGCCCAGGGCCGTTACCACCACTTCGTTCAGGGCCTTGGCTTCGGGTTTCAGTTCAATAGTGATCGCGTCGGCGTTGCCCACGGTCACGTCCCGCGTGGTGGTGCCGATGAAACTGACGCGCAGGGTCTGGCCCTGCGTAGCCTGGATGCGAAAGTTGCCGTCGGCGTCGGTGGTGGTGCCTCGCGTGGTGCCTCGCACGATGATGCTGGCTCCCGGAACGGGCGTGTTGTCGTCGGCTGATGTGACCCGGCCCGTGACTGTGCGGTCCTGGGCGGATGCGCCGGTCAATGCCGACAGGCTGAGCAACAGTATGAAGAGAGTGCGTATAAATGACTGCACAAGCAGATTGGGTAGGTGGTGAAAAATGGAGAATAAGCTGTCAAAATTGAGCAGGAACTTTTAAAGAACCAACAGTCACTGACAGCCGGAAATAGCAGTAAGAGTTCAGATGGCCACGTCCGGGCGAGACTGTTGTCTCACTCCCAAACGTGGCCATCTGAACTCTTACTGCTATTGACTACAATTAGTACGCGTAACTAATCCCCATTTTCTTTGCCATATCGGCGAACATCTGCGGGTCGAAACCATCGGCACCGGGGGCGTTCAGTTGGGGTTCTTCTTCGAGGTCGGGGGGCGTGTGGCCGGGAATGGCTCCGTGAACAAATTCCAGGGGCTGACCATCTTCGGGGTGCGTACCGTTCCAGATCAGCCCGGCCTGCTTGTAGTCATCCTGGCTGAAACTGTACAGCTTGAGGTGCATTTTATTGTCCATGAACTTGCGGGCTTCCGGGAACGGGTCGTTGCTCAGGTCAGGGATCGGCAGGAGCTTGGTCACCTGAACGCCCGTCAGAACTTCCAATGCTTTGGCGTAGGCGACCACGTGAACACCTCCGCGCACGAGCAGATACCCCACCATTGTCCGGGCCGTGGGGTCATCGACCATTTCGTACACCCGCATTTTGTTGGCCCGCGCTCCGCACTCCAAAAAGAAATTGTGGAGCAGGTCGAGTTTGAGGTTGCCGCTGCTAAACACGTTGGCACCCGTCCAGGGGTTGCCCATTGAATCAACCGGCAGGGCGGTCTGGCCGCTGGCAATGAAGTGATACGTGTTGCGGGCATCCACACCGTTGGCCAATGGCGTAGTGGATGGGTCGACGCCCCGCTTGCTGGCACCCGTCAGCAACAGGTTGATGGCGTAGGACACCACCTCGATGTGGCCGTATTCCTCACCCGCGATGGAGCAGATCAGGTCGTAGAAGGGCCGGAGTTTTTTGCGACCCCGGAAGTTGAACGACTGATAGGTGTAGTTCATCAAGGTCGACATCTCCCCGAATTTGCCGCCCAGCAACTCCTGAATAGCCGCTGCGTTGTTGGGCGACGGATTGCTGGGTTTGGGCAGGTTGATAGGTAACTGGTCTATTTTTAAAATCATGGCTCTGTGGTTTATTGGTACGAGAACAACTACGATTCAATTAACCAACTACGTCGATAGGGTTTGGTTTATATTAATTTGTTCAAGGTTGATAAAAATAGGGAATGGTATGCCGACCGGATATGGCGTCGATTTGCGGTTGTGGGTCTGTCCCGGAAAATACTTGTCGTTTGCCCGCGTCACAACGGGCAACGGCTGTACTTTTACACTATGTCGACCGTGATGATTGCTCCCCTTGCCGAAAGCCTGCCCGCTTTCCTGAACGCCCACGATTTCTCGTCCGTAGCCGTCATTGCCGATAATCATACGTTCAAATTCTGCTACCCCGACATTAAATCGTTGCTTCCTAAACATACCCTCGTCCGAATCAAAGCGGGCGAGGAGCAGAAGCACATTGCCACCTGCGAACTGATCTGGGACGCCCTCACCCGCGCCAACTTCGACCGCCACGCGCTGGTGCTCAACCTCGGCGGGGGCGTCATCGGTGATATGGGCGGGTTTTGCGCGGCTACTTACAAACGGGGCATTGCCTTTGCTCAAATCCCCACCACGCTATTAGCGCAGGTCGATGCGAGTATGGGTGGTAAATTAGGCGTCGATTTCAATGGGCTGAAGAACCACATCGGTGTGTTTCAGCAGCCCGACGCCGTGCTGATTGACCCGGCGTTTCTGACGACCCTGCCCGAGCGTGAACTCCGGTCGGGCTTTGCCGAAGTCATCAAGCACTGTCTCATTGCCGATGCGCCCATGTGGGAGCACATTCGTCGGCGCGACCCCGAGGAGCAGGACTGGCCCGCGTTGGTGGCGCATTCGGTGGGCATCAAGCAGCGCATTGTAGCGCAGGACCCCACCGAGAAGGGGTTGCGCAAAGTGTTGAACTTCGGCCACACGCTGGGCCACGCCGTAGAGACGCACTTTTTGCTGAACCCCCGCAAACGGTTGCTGCACGGCGAGGCTATTGCTGTTGGGATGGTGGCCGAAGCCTTCATCGCTCTTCAGAAGAAGATGATTGACGAAGCACTACTGCTGGAAATCGAAGAGTATGTGTTTGCCGTGTATGGCAACGCGCGACTGACCGAAGCGGACGTTGAACCGATTGTAACTCTGACGGTGCAGGACAAAAAAAACCGGGGGCGCGAGGTGCGGATGTCGCTGCTCGACGGGGTCGGTAGCTGCACGTTCGACGTGCCCGTTACGGCGGCTGAAATGCGCCGGGCATTAGGATATTACAGTGGACAGGTATAACAGCAAGATTTGGGGATATGCCATTGCTTGCCAAACATTTACGGTTAATTTTGGGTTCGACTCAACAAAAACCATCATCAATCATAGATAGAAATTAGTGTGGTCAAACCTTTACAAAGTAGAGTATGAAAGCATTTGTTGGAGTACTATT
>JAYTAC010000436.1:0-3596 GCA_043737755.1 Spirosoma sp. | reverse complement strand
CACCGCTCTTCAACAAGGCCATAGTCTGCTTCTTGACCAATGTGTACCCCAGCACAGTCTTTATCGACGGTTAAAACACGCCATTGATCTGACATTTTTGTACGAAACGGTCAAGCCTTACTATGGCAAATGCGGCCAAAAGTCGATTGATCCGATTGCATTCATTAAACTAATGCTGGTGGGGCATTTGGAAAACCTCACCTCCGATCGAGCCATCATTCGCTGTTGCCAACTCCGATTGGACATCCTGTATTTCTTAGACTACGAGTTGGGCGAAGCCTTACCTTGGCATAGTACCCTATCGCGCACTCGGCAGCGCCTGCCCGAGAAAGTGTTTGATCGGATCGCCGAAGCGATCGTGTTTTGAGTATGTATTGACGCAGTGTATTGAACTAGGACTGGTCGATGGCCACACCCAAGCCATTGATGCTGCTTTTGTCGAGGCTAATGCTTCCTTAGACAAGTTAGAAGCTAAGCCGCTGGCCAAGTGGACGTTGGAGAAGAATGAACAGCCACTGGTTGATGCTTCGGATCGGGTCTCTTTTGATAAGGCTAAACAATATATCAATCCAAAGAAAGTGACTCGTAATAATCGAGTCTATTATAGCCCTAACGATCCGCAGGCCTGCTTAGCTACTAAACCTAACAAGGCTTTTCGACTCTATTACCTGGCCAGTATGGCCGTCGATTGCGCCCACCATGTGATTACGCACATTCAGGCCGACTCGGCTGACCAGAAAGATTCACGCCATTTGGTAAACATAGTCGACCGAACCCGCACTCGTTTGGCAAGGTTGAACTTATCACTTCAGTGTGTGCTAGCCGATGCTGGCCGGGGCGCCGGTGCGATTCAGCTCAGGCGGAAACTATGCCGCCCTAGAGAATCGACATATTGAGGCCTACATCCCTTTATTTGGGCGTTACATTCCAGTCCGTGATCCCTTTACATATGAGCCTGATCAGGATCAATACCGCTGCAATCACGGAGCCATTCTACGCAATCATGGCCTTAAGATGGCAGGTGGGTATGGTAACTACCACTACATTGCCAACTTCAGTGCTTGTCAAAACTGTCCCATCAAGGAAAGTTGTTGTGGCAAACGAGATCGTAAATCACTCAGTGTGACCATGTATATTCGGGAGTATGAGCGGATGGAAGCACGCTTGACGAGTGCGAAAGGGAAGCGGCTGAAAAGGCGACGTAGTGCTGTTGTTGAGCCTGTCTTTGGTAGTTTACTGAATTACTTTGGGATGCGTCGGACGCCAGGCAAAGGTAAAACGGGTGCTCACAAGCGGATGGTAATGGCGGCAACAGCCTACAATCTCAAGAAGTGGCTGTTGGCTAAGCGCTGGCCTAAAGTGGTTACTCAAGTGTTGGCTTTGCATCCAGAGGACTCTTTTTTTGCCTTTATTGGATGGGCTACTTCAAGGGCTATCTCATTCCAAAAGGGTTGTGCAACAGTCACCAGGGATTTTATGAACGGTAAACGTTGGTTTATGTTTAGTACAAAGCCAATAAATAAAATTAAATAGGCATCTAAAAACTCAGCAAATAAATAGTATATCATCAAGATTGCAACCTGCTTCAAGTAGCCCAACAACTACTGCACAGCTGAGGTTTCAAGATAAAGAAAATGCGAATCATATGACATACAAGGGTAATCCCAAGCCGGCACAATTACAAATCGTTAGCGGTCGGCAATTGAATCAAAAACTCGGTGCCCTGACCTTCATTACTTTCCACCAGCAGGCTTCCCCCATGCCCCTTGGTGATGATGTCATACGAAAGCGATAAGCCCAGTCCTGTTCCCTCGCCGGCAGGCTTGGTCGTAAAAAACGGCTGGAAGATTTTGGCCTTCACCGAGTTGGGAATGCCCGTACCATTGTCACCTACCCGAATTTCGATAAGCCCGTTACGTTGTGTGGAACTTACGGTTACCGTAGGTTGATAGGTTTTCTCACACTCTTTGCCCTTGTCCCGTTGCTGGACGGCGTAAAAGGCGTTGTTGTAGAGGTTCAGCAATACCCGCCCAATCTCTTGAGGAACTACCTCAATCAAGCCTATGTCACTTCCAAACTCGGTTACTAACTCCGCATTGAATTCCTTGTCTTTAGCCCTTAGCCCTTGATAGGCAATCTTGAGGTATTCATCGGCCAGCAGGTTAAGGTTGGTGGGGCGTTTTTCGCCAGGATTGGTGCGGGAGTGTTCTAACATGCCGTGTACAATGGTCGAGGCTCGCCCCCCGTGGTGCGCGATTTTCTGAAGGTTTTGTTGGAGGTCGTCTAGTAATTGATCTTCGAATACGGAGTCCCTTTCGCCTGAAACCCCAGGCTGGCCCTTCTCCCTTTCCTCCTTCAGTTCAGTGACTAATTCGGCACTTACCTCGGAGAAGTTGTTGACGAAGTTTAAGGGGTTCTGAATCTCATGGGCAATACCTGCCGTTAACTCACCTAGACTGGCCATTTTCTCTTTCTGGATAAGTTGGATTTGGGTGGCCTTAAGCTCGATCAGGGCGTTTTCGGCGTTGGTACGTTGGGTATTGATTTCCTCTTTTTGCCGTTGCAAAATGGTATTGGCTTTCTGTTTTTGAGCATAGCCGTACACAATGAGACCCAGCAAAGCTGCCAGCAAGCCAAAACCGGCCAGTAAATACGTCCGTTGTTGGGTTTGGTTCTGGACTTCGGCTTGGGATAGTTCCAGGGCCGTTGCTTTTAAGGCTTTTTCTTTCTGGGAGAGCGCCAACTGCTTTTCCTTATCTTGCTTGGCCGCTTTTTCCTGCAAGTATTGGAGACGTTGCAAGTCCCGTTCTTTGTTGGCTAATTGAGCAGTCTGGGCTTTGAGGTCCAGTTCCTGAGCCTGTTGTTTGGTTAGCAGGGTTTGTTTTTGGAGTTGGGCAGTGGTGAGTTGCTGTTCGTAATTCAGGGCCGTCTCTTTTTTATCGAAATCATACTGGAGGATGGCTGCGGCAATTTGGTTGGTGTTTTGCTGGCTAAAGACCAGGTCTCTGGTGGTGATAAAGTCTTTGTAACTGACCAAAGCGACCTGTGGCTCCCCCAGCGCGTCCTGAATCTGACTCCGGGTTTGATAGGCTTGATATAAAGTTGTTAAATCGCCCCGTTCCTTGGCCAACACGACGGCACTGTCGGCATAGGCGTTGGCTTTTTGTAACGTACTGGTTTTGTTGCTGCTTAGTAGCGTCGTTAAGAAAGTGGCGTTGCTGTCGGTGGCGATTTTTAAATACAGTTTGCCAAGGTTATTGTAAATTCCTGCCAATGCTCTTTTATTTCTATTGGCTTTACTCAGGTTCAGCCCGTTTTGCAGATAGGTGAGTGCCTGCGGGTAATCGACCAAGTTGAGATAAGCCAGCCCCACGCTCCCGAAGTTATATTCCTTGGCCGGACCTCGAAACCCTATGGCTTCATTAAGTATCAGCGATTTTAGCTGATACTTCAGTGCTTTGGCATACTCACCTTGTTCGCTGTATACGTTACCTATAGCAGGGCTTTCCTATAAAACCAATTCTTGAGTCAGAAATTGAATCAAGGCCTGAAGGTTGTCGGCAAAATTATCCAGTTGAGCCGCCATATTTTTGGGC
>JAYTAC010000435.1:0-8802 GCA_043737755.1 Spirosoma sp. | reverse complement strand
GTACACCAGAAACACCCGGCTGCCAGCGTCGCTACAGCCTCGCCGGGTTGCAGCGCGGGCAGTTTGGCCGGGCTGGTATCTTTAGCGGTGCCGGTCATACTGGCCGGGCGTTGCTGACAGGCACCGAACGCTGCCAATAAGAATAGAAAAGCGAATGATTTCATGGAGACAAGTCGTTATGGTTCAATAACCGCAAACTGATACCGGTGGTTGCGTTATCTTTGAAGACCCACAAATCCACGCCCGCACGGGCGGCCCCGTTCAGACGTGGGTTTCCGATAAAATCCTGGTTATGACACTAACGACGCTTGGTCTTGAACTATCCACTGACCCGCGCTGGGTTGAGATTGCCGAAATGAACATCGGCGAAATTCTGATCGACCACGCCTGGTGCGAGCAGAAAGCGGCTTCGTCGTGCATATCACTCATCGTGACGTACGCTGACAAAGCGAAAATAGTGGCGGTGCTGACGCCCATCGTGGCCGAAGAGTGGGGCCATTTTGGGCGGGTGCTGAACGAACTCGGTAAGCGAAATATTCCGCTGGGACGGCAGCGCAAGGATCTATACGTCAATGAGTTGCGGGTCAGGGTGCGCCGGTCTACCGGCGATCAGCACGAGCAGATGATGGATAACCTGCTCATCAACGCCTTGATCGAAGCCCGAAGCTGCGAGCGGTTCAAACTTCTCTCCCAGCACGTCGCCGACGAGGGCCTGCGCAGATTTTACCACGAGTTGATGATTTCGGAAGCGGGCCACTACCGGGCGTTCATCGACTTAGCCGAGACGTATCTGCCCGCCGAGCGCGTTCGGGCGCGGTGGAAGGAGTACTTAGTTATCGAAGCCGACATCATGGCCAACTTAGCCGTGCGGGGCGACCGGATGCACTGAAACAATTTTTTTTGCGTGCAGGAGAATGCTGTCTACACCAGTGAGGGAATGCGGTCGGTCGATAACTGAATAATAAACGTGGTGCCCTGGTCCTCGCGGCTTTCCACCGAAAGCGTTCCCCCGTGTCCTTTCGTGACAATGTCATAACTCAAACTCAGCCCCAGTCCTGTGCCTTCGCCGGTGGGCTTAGTGGTGAAAAAAGGCTGGAAGATCTTCGCCCTTACCGATTCAGGAATGCCCGTGCCGTTGTCACTGACGCGGATTTCGATTGTACCCATGCCCGGCCCTGACCTCGGCCCCAGTCCGGTGGACTGGGCTATTGATGTGGCCCCTTCAGGGCGGTTTGGCGAGGTGGATTCGAGGAGCCGGGTGCTGACGGTGATGGTGGGTTGATAGCCGGGCGGGGCTGTCTTCTGCTTTTGCTGGACGGCGTAAAAGGCGTTGTTGAAGAGGTTCAGCAACACCCGCCCCATCTCCTGCGGCATTACCTCGATTTTGCTTAAGCCGGGCAGAAAATCCGTTTTCAGATTTGCATTGAAATCCTTGTTTTTGGCCCGCAGGCCGTGGTAGGCGATCTTGAGGTATTCGTCGGCTAAGGCGTTGAGGTTGGTGGGTTGCTTATTGCCGGTGCCGGTGCGGGAGTGTGCGAGCATCCCCTTGACGATGGCCGAAGCCCTGACGCCGTGGTGAGTAATTTTCTGGAGATTTTGTTTGAGGTCACCCAGCAGTTCGGCTTCCAGTTCGACATCGCGGTCGGGTTTTTGCCCTTCCTCTTCGAGTTCGGTGACTAACTCCGCGCTTACTTCGGAGAAGTTGTTGACGAAGTTGAGCGGGTTCTGAATCTCGTGGGCAATGCCCGCCGTTAGCTCACCCAAGCTGGCCATTTTCTCCTGTTGGACTAATTGGGTTTGGGTAGCGCGAAGTTCGGTCAGGGCGGTTTCGGCTTTGGTGCGCTGCTCGTGGATTTCGTCGCGCTGACGGTGGAGCAGGGCATTGGCCCGTTGTTTCTGCCGATTGTTGCGGTACAGCACCAGCGCGATTGCTCCCAGAACGGCTAACAGCCCGATGAAGATGTAGGTGCGGACGGTGTTTCGGTATTCGGTTTTGGCGGCTTCAATTTCTTGGGCCTTTTGTTTTTCGTCAAATGTCAGCGACAGTAACTGCTTCACTTTGTCCTGACTGTACAGACTGTCTTTGGTGGCAACAGCGATTTTAAAGTACCGTAGCGTTTCTGTATCGTTCTCTCCTTCGTAAAGTTGAGTCAGGAATTGGCTGCTTGCCAAGACGCCTTTGGTGTATGCACTTTTTTGGGCATTGACCAAGGAAAGCTTAGCATAATGAAGCGTTGAGTCTTTCTGACCCATTTTCTGATAAAATTTTGCCAATCGATAATAAACATCACCCAAGTCGGCATCGGTATTTTGTTCAATCTGCACCGCAATGCTTTGCCTGTAGAAGGAATAAGCCCGGTCTGGGTTGTTTTGGGCAAGGGAAACATCCCCTAATACATGGAGAATAGTGCCAACCAGTATGGGTCTGTATCGTTTAGCCAGGGGCAATGCCTGATTCAGATACGCACTCGCCGAGTCTAGCTGATGAAGATTGTAATAACAAGATCCGATCTTTGAAAGAACGGTGGGTTTTAACATCGTATTAGGTCGAGACGTCGTTTTATGCAGGGCATAAGACTCCTGTAGTCTCACCAGCCCTTGTCTCCATTCGCCCTGTTCTAAATGCACCGAAGCAATGTTGTTCAGAACAATAGCTACGTAGGTGGTATCATTTAATTTAGCAAAGAGTTCTTTAGCCTGGTCGTATGCTCTTAGTGCTTTGGCATAATCGCCCAAGTAGGTAAATGTGAGAGCCATACCGTTGAGTGCCCTTGCTTCACCTGCCGGATAGTTAAGCCTGTGGGAAAGCTCATAGGCTGGTTGGGCAAACAGATAGGATGAGTCGGGTTTATTGAGATTATATTCCCTTACCAAAGCGTTAAGTACCTTTACCCGCGTGGTGTCATTGGCCACAACAGGCAAGGCCTTGAGCTTTTTCAACAGGCTGTCTCGTACAGCAACTGATTGTGCCGAGGTGGTACTGATCGTCAGGCCGCATAGCAGGCAAATCAAGGCAAGTCGGAGCATGGTGGGAAGTCAGAAAAGGAACAGCAGCCAATGTACTACAAATAAGTCTGGTTAGGCCAACTAACGACCCCCTACTTGCCCTCATAGTCAGTAATCTGGCGAAACGGATGCCGACTGTCGCAAATTGATCCGGGAATTTGTCGTTCCGTTCGGGCAATAGTCGGCAGGTGACGGGTTATCTTTACTGATTGACCCACCGACTGACTCACCGACCCACTGATTACTCAATGACCTTTCTTCAACAAACAGCCCGCCGAATATTTGATACCCACGGCCCCAGTCTCGCCGATGTTTGGGTGATCTTGCCCACGCGCCGGGCCGTATCCGTGTTTTTGGACGAATTAGCCGCGCACTCCGACCGGCCCTTTCTGGCTCCCCACGCGCTGGCTGTCGATGACTTTATCACGCAGTCGGCGGGGGTGCAGTTGATCGACTCGGTCAGTCTGCTGTTTGAACTCTACGAAGTATTCCGGGAAATCGACCCATTAGTCGAGTTTGAGCAGTTCATCGGCTGGGCGTCGGTGCTGTTGGCCGACTTCGACCGTATCGACCAGTACCGCGTCAACACCCACGAACTGTTTACGTACCTCACGGCCGCCAAAGCCTTAGAACGCTGGCAGGTCGATAGGCCCGCGTCGGCCAAACCCATTGTGGAAACGGCCGGTACGTCGCGCTATTTCAAACTGTTCGAGAACCTACACACCACGTATCACGCGCTGCATCAACGGCTGACCGCCAAAGGGTTGGCATACCGGGGCATGGCCTACCGGCTGTTGGCCGACAACGTCGAGTCGCTGATTCGGGACAATACAGAATATGAACGGGTGTATTTCGTGGGCTTCAACGCCCTCAGCGCGGCCGAAGAGCATATCATCCGGGTGCTGGTGGACGCCCAAAAAGCCGAACTGATCTGGGATGCCGACCCGTATTACCTCGACGACAAACGGCAGGAAGCGGGCGAGTTCCTGCGCCGTTACCGCGATAATGGCTGGCTGCTCTCGAAGGACGACAAACAGAACATCCGGCAGGAAAATAACCTGCTTGGCACCGAAAAAGACATCCGCGTCATTGGCGTTCCCAACGCCAGTATGCAGGCGAAGGTAGCGGGCAAAATCCACCAGGAATGGCGGCAGGCGGATGAAAGACGGTCAATGGCCAACGGTACTGACCGCTCCCCCTCTTCCCTAAAAACCGCTATCGTGCTGGCCGACGAGACGCTGCTGGTGCCGGTGCTGTACGCGCTGGACGAAAATGTGACGGACCTGAACGTGACGATGGGCTTATCATTGCGGTCGTCGCTGCTGTTTACGCTGGTCGATACGCTGTTCGAGATGCAGCGGACGGTACACGAATTTCGTACGAAAGATGGCCGCGACCTGCGCATTCCGAAGTTCCATCATCGCCACGTCGTCAAGCTGCTCAATCACCCGTTTGTGAAGCAGTACGAGCGGATTCACGGTTGCCAGTCTGTCGGTGAGCGAAATGAAAAAGGTGAGTTTATGCCGCCAGAGCCGCTGTTCCAGTGGATGGCCAAAACGATTGTAAAGAACCAGCGGGTATACCTGACCGAGGGCGACCTGCACGAACTGGGTCAGAATGATCCGCTGATTCGGGTGCTGTTTGCGCGGTGGCCCAACGAGGAGCCGATGAAAGCTATTCGCTCGCTCTACGCCCTCGTTGACCTGCTGCGTGAGGTGTATCGCGACAGTCAGGACGCCATCGAAACCGAATACCTGTACCTGTTTTTCTCGCTGCTCCGTCAACTCGAAACGACGCTGAACCGGCAGGTCGAAGCGGAAGGAAAAGCTGCGGTGACGGTGCGGAGTTTCCGTCAGTTTCTCTACGAACTGATCCGGCAGACGAGCATCCCGTTTACGAGCGAAGGGCGGAGTCAGCTACAGGTGATGGGGATGCTCGAAACGCGGGCATTAGACTTCGAGCGGGTGATTATTCTGTCGGTCAACGAGGGGATTCTGCCGCAGTCGCGCAAGCTTAACTCGCTGATTCCGTTCGACATTGCGGCCGAAGTGGGCCTGCCCACCTACCGCGAACAGGAGTCCGTGATGGCGTACCACTTTTACCGGCTGCTCCAGCGGGCGAGCGAAATCGTGCTGCTCCACACCACCTCGACCGACGCCTACGGCAACAGCAAAGGCGAACGCAGCCGCTTCATCCGGCAGATCGAACACGAATTAGTGCCCCGCTCAAAAGGCCTGATCCGCATCAGCCACCCGACAGTGCGCTTCGGGCGGGCGGGCACCGAAAAAATCGCCAACCTGACTGATCTCAGCGTCCCAAAAACGGACGCGATTCGGGCCGATCTTGTTAAATTACTCACCACCAGAGGGTTGTATCCGTCGTACTTGAACCAGTTCGTGAGTTGCTCCATGCGGTTCTACTTCAGCCGACTTGTGAAGATCGCGGAGGAAGAGGACATCGAAGAGAAAATGGGCGCGGCCGACTTCGGAAACTGGATGCACTTAGTGCTGGAGCGGTTGGACAAAGAGTACCGGCTGTTGGGCAAACCGGTGGACGAGCCGTTGATTGTACGGCTGCTCGAAGACGAGTTTGCCAACACCATGCGGGGCCGCGTCATTGAGTCGGGCATCAACCTGCTGCTGTATGATCTGGCCAAGAAGCTGATGCTCGATTTCCAGCGGCAACAGGGCGACCTGACGGGGCTGACCGTCATTGGTGCCGAGCAAACCTTAGACACCTACGTCGACGTGCCGCTCAACGGGCACCAGCCATTGCGGGTACGCATCGCCGGGAAAATTGACCGCATCGAGCAGTACGGCGGGCAAATCAGGATTGTGGATTACAAAACCGGCAGCGTTAAGTTAGATAGTAAAACGCCCAAAGACCTCGCCGACAAACTGCTGAACGACGGCGCATCCGACAAAATGCGGCAGTTGTGGCTCTACCGCTACTTGACCCTCAAAAACATCCGCGACTACGGTGGATTGCCCCTCAACCGGGATATTGCCGATGTGTACCCCGCCGGGAACATGCCCGTTGAAGCCGGATTTTATTCGTTCCGCGACCTGCCCGGCGGTTTCAAAACGAACCCGGTCCGCTTTGGCGACGACGATAGCCCCGAGCAGTACATTCAGCAATCGGAGGAACTGCTCCGTCAGCTTATTCAGCGAATGTTCGACCCCGCCGAACCGTTCCGCAAAACAGATCAGCTCGAAACCTGCCAGTATTGCGATTTTAAGGGCATTTGCGGGCGGTAGTGGCAAGTCCAAGCACCAACAATACTACTACCGCCCGCGTCCCCAAAATGGGTTATCGTCTCAGAAAAATACCCCGACCGACAGCGTCAGATTGGCATTGCGGTTACTGGTCAAGACGGTGGGCGTGTCGATGTCGCTGGTAAGCTGATACGGCGAGAAGCCCGATTTGGTAGTCAGGTAGGAGCCTGACAGGTCTCCGAAGAAACGCTCGTTACGAATCCCGAAACCGCCCGAAATCAGCAGTTTAGCCCGATCTGCCCGTGCCACCCGGTCGAGGTCGAGTTTGTAGGCACTGGGCAAGTAAGCAACACCGCCCCGGAGCCGGAACAGACCAAGTCGAAATTCAGCACCACCCCGCACATTGAGCACATTCTGATACGTGCTCTGAACCGCCTGCCGGACATCATTTCTGAAATTAGTATTGTCTACTTGCGTGTCGAAGTAGGAGGTACGAACCCGTGTGCCACCGTAGCCCACGTACTCGGCGGTAGCCGTCACGAAGCCGGTTTTACCCCCACCAATGAAGTAGGTCAAACCGCCGGACGCCCGCAAAGGGGTTTGCAGCGAATACTCAAAATTGTCGAACGGAGTGACCACGTCGACGTTGTTTGTCCGCAACTGCAGCGCAGGGTTATTGGCAACGGCCGACAACCGCTGGTTGAAGGTCTCCCGAACAGCACTGACGGAAGGTGAAACAACCGTTGCCCCCACCTGTAGCTGGCTGTTGATCCGGTAGATGAGTCCTATCGTTACGTTAAAGCCACTGCCCGACACATCGAACCGGTTTGTCTGACCGTAATTGGCAAACGTCCGGCCGCCGACGGGTGTTTCGGTAAAAATAAACTCCGACGAATACCGTAACCGCGTCAGCGCGACCGACGCCCCCACGTAGAGTTTATCGTCTAAGTTGCCCGCATAGGCCAGCGACCACTGCGAATGAACGCCCGACCGGCTGATGGTTGCCCGCTGGTCTTTGGGGGTGGTCACGTCGAAGCGGGTGTAGGGTGGTCCCGAGAAATTTTGCGCGGGGATGTCGGTCGGATTAATCAGGAACAAACGGTAGGCGGCTGCCTCCCGGAACGAAACCTGATTTGTTGCCGGATCGTAGTCTTCGTCCAAAGCGGTTTCGCTGTAGGCTTCGCTGTTGGCGGCATTGACATAGGTTTGCGCTATCGAGGAATTAGGATTCAGATTCCGGCCACGCGCGTCGATGTAGTCGTGGAAGTTTGCGGACTGCGAATAGGTTATGCCGAACGCCGTCCGACGCCACCGCCGACTGCCGTTGTCGCTTTTGCCCGCTAATATGGCCCCGAACTGACCAATGCCGGGCCTGCCCCGTGTGCCCGTGGTTTGCGCCCCCAGAAATGTGCTTTGGCTGTTGGCTATGTTCAGCGAGGGGCTGAAACTCAACTCGGAGCGGTTATAAAAACCCAGCCCGGCCGGGTTACCGAACAGATTGCTGGCATCCCCGCCGAGTGACGCCTGATTACCGCCAAGACCACGAAAGCGGGCGGTTCCACTCTGGGTGAAATCGGAGAATCGGAAGGCGTCGTCAGCATAATCGGCGGCCGGTCCCTGCGCACGGGCTACGGAGGAAAGCAACACGGACGTTATTGCGCACACGAACAGTTTTTTCATGATTTCCAAATGAGTCAACGAGTAAAGACCAATACCTGCTGGTTAGAATAACAAATCGATAAAACGTTTAACGAGGAGAACAATCGCTCATTCTGATAAACGAAAATCCCCGCCAATTGTCAGTATGAGCGGGGATTTTTGTTGATCTATCGTCGGAAGCTACTTACCGTGGACCACGGGAGCTACCACCTCCCGACGAGCCGCCTGAAGAACTACCCGACGAACTGCTTCCACCGCCCGAACTGGGCGATGAGGAACTCTGCGCGGGAGCACTGTAGCTCTGTGACGGTTGACTGTAGCTACCCCGGCTTTGACTCTGTTGGGACGGCTGGTTGTTGCTCTGCGATGGCTGGCTGTAGCTGCCCCGACTTTGGCTTTGGTAGGCCGGAGCCGATTGGTTGTAGCTGCCTCTGCCGCCGTTACCGTCCGACGGGGTGTAGCTGCCACGCGAACTTTGCCGGGGACGGGCGTAGTATTCACTGTTGCTGTTAGCCGATGGTGCCGGATTCACCGAAGACCCGGTGTTTGCATTGGCCGACCGCCCGTTCCCGCTTGTGCCATTGTCGTAGTAGTACGTGCCACGACTGCTGTTGCCGGGCCGGGAATAGTACCCGTTGTTGCTGCCCCGGTTATTGCCGTTCGTGCCGTTGTTGACCGAAGCTGGATTATCGTTGCTGCGCCGACCGCCACCGTTCGGATTGTAGGTACGGGCCGAATTGTCGAAGTCAGATCCGTAACGTCCTGCTGAGCGACCGTTGCCCGGTGAATAGTTTCGGTTGCGGTACGGATCGGCACCTCTCACGATCACATTGTTGACAATCACGGGCCGACCGAATCCGCCGTAGCCAAACCCATTGCGGTAGCCGCCAAATCCACCGCCGTAGAATGAGTTGAAGCCGCC
>JAYTAC010000434.1:0-1326 GCA_043737755.1 Spirosoma sp. | reverse complement strand
ACTCCAAAGCGATGGGTTACGCAACGGCCATCGTCACGGTGCTGCTGGTGCTGTTGACGAGTGTTGCCGTTCAGTGCTACCTGCTGATTACCCTACAGGCCCATGCGCTGCCCTTCGTCGTGATTGGATTGCTGTATCTGCTCACGCTGACGACTTACCTGTATTCTCTCACCAAACCGCAGGAGAAGACCCTGAAAGCGGCCCAAGTGCTGGTGTCGCTTTCTATGCTGGTCAGTTATTTGTCCGTTATCTTAGTCGTAAACGTCTGATCCTGACCACACAATGATCGTATACGGCCCGAAGCCCGAAACGTCCCGCACCATCGGCGGCAAAGCCACGGGACTTTATAAACTACAGCAAGCCGCCGTCGCCGTGCCGCCTTTCTTAGTGATTCCCGCCGAAACCTTCGATCCGGTTCTCCGCAACCTTCCGATCGGCGAACAATCGGCTGATTTGCGAAGACGAAAGTTAGCTGCGTTCACGCTTTCTCAACCGGATCAGACCGCCATCGCCACGATTTTGGCGGACTGGCAATTTCCCGCTCAGGCCGTGGTGGTGCGCTCGTCCGTCGCCGACGAGGACGGGGACATTCATGCGTTTCCCGGCCTGATGGATTCGTTTCTGAACCTGACTTTCTTCGCTGACGTGCATCAGGCTGTTGCCCGGTGCGCTGCCAGTGCGTATTCGGAGCGGGCGTTGGCGTACCGGAAACTGAAAGGACTGACGCTGACTCCGCGCCCGGCGGTTATCATTCAGCAGCAAATCACGCCCGTTGCCAGTGGGGTACTGTTCACCACGTTCCCCGATTATCCGCAGGAGATGGCTATTCATGCCACGTTCGGTTTTGGTGAGGGATTAGTGAACGGAACGCTGGATGCCGACGAATTTTATTGGCTCAAACAGTCGGGAAATCTGCACCGGCAGGTAATTGCCAGCAAGACGCACCGGATGGATGCGGATGGTGGAAGGGGACTTCATTTGGTAGCCGTTACCCCGGAAAAACGGGACGCTCCCTGCCTGACAGCCGCCCAGTCAGAAACCCTGTTCCAGATGGGTATGACGGTAGAAAAAGCGTTTGGTCGTCCGCAGGACGTGGAATTCGTCGTGACGGAGAACCAGATTTTCGCGGTACAGTCGCGCCCCATCACGCAGCCCATTCCGGAGATTGTCGTTTACGATAACGCCAACATTCAGGAGAGTTACTGCGGTGTCACCACCCCGCTCACGTTTAGTTTTGCGGGCCGGGCCTACGCCACCGTGTACCGCCAGACGATGCAAACGCTGGGGTTGCCACCGGCCGTTATCCAGGCTCACGAAGCCGTAGTT
>JAYTAC010000433.1:0-1326 GCA_043737755.1 Spirosoma sp. | reverse complement strand
CGACTGCCCACACCGCCGACCCGCACAACGAAGCCGAACGCCTGACGATTTTCGCGGCCCTCGAACGCACCGAGCGTCTTCTGCTGCGCCACGATGCCGAATGGGTCAAACTCTGGCGGAGCGACATCGTCATCGACGGTGACCCCGACGCGCAGCGGGCGGTGCGGTCGGCCCTCTACCACTTGTATTCGTTTGCCCGCGAAGGCACCGGC
This sequence comes from Spirosoma sp., assembly GCA_043737755.1. GTDB lineage: Bacteria > Bacteroidota > Bacteroidia > Cytophagales > Spirosomataceae > Spirosoma. The sequence goes on along the minus strand of JAYTAC010000433.1, from coordinate 1,114 downwards.
TACAGCCTGTCGCCGATGGGTTTGTCGGGCTTGGGCTACAATGGCCACGTTTTTTGGGACACGGAGTTATGGATGTACCCCCCGATTCTGATGCTCAAGCCGGAAATTGCGAAGTCGATACTCGAATACCGCTTCGAGCGGATGGCAATGGCAAAGCAGAATGCGTTCAGTCACGGTTACGCGGGAGTGATGTTCCCGTGGGAGTCCGACGCCGACGGGCAGGAAGCCACGCCCGTCTGGGCACTGACGGGACCATTTCAGCACCACATCACGGGTTGTGTAGGCTGGGCGTTCTGGAAATACTACCAGGTAACGAAAGACAAAGAATGGCTGCGGACGCGGGGCTACCCGATGCTGAAGGAAGTGGCTGATTTCTGGGCGAGCCGCGTCGAGCGTGAGGGCCCCGGTAATTATCACATCAACAATGTCATTGGGGCCAACGAGTGGCAGGAAAACATCGACGACAATGCGTTTACGAACGGCATGGCCAAAACGTCGTTGCAGTACGCGAGCCAGGCCGCTCAGGAACTGGGACTGACGCCAAACCCCGACTGGAAGTTAGTCGCCGATAACATCCCCATTCTCAAGTTCCCGGACGGAACCACCAAAGAGAACCGGACGTACGCTGGTGTTACGATCAAGCAGGCCGATGTAAACTTGCTGGCCTTTCCATTAAACATAATAACGGGCGAAACCGCCATTCGGAAAGATTTGGCGTACTACGAACCAAAGTACTCACCCGACGGACCGGCAATGGGCTGGTCGGCCCTGTCGACACTTCACGCCCGGCTGGGTGACACAGATAAAGCGTATGAGTGGTTTGTGAAGAGTTATAAACCGAACGAAGTTCCGCCGTTTGGGGTACTGGCCGAAACAGCGGGCGGCACCAATCCCTACTTCGCAACTGGCGCGGGCGGGATGCTACAGGCTGTGCTGAGTGGCTTTGGCGGGCTGGAAATCGGCGACGCGGGTATTACACAGTTGAAAACGAAATTGCCCAAGAAGTGGAAATCGCTGACGATAAAAGGCGTTGGCCCGCAATTGAGGACGGTACAAATTCAGTAGAAGGTAGTACAAACAAAGTGGCCCGCTGCTTCGAAGCAGCGGGCCACTT
>JAYTAC010000432.1:0-1327 GCA_043737755.1 Spirosoma sp. | reverse complement strand
GCTGAACAGCTACGGCACCCGCTTCCCCGGCATCATGAGTCGCGGGGGCGATCAGACGCTGTTTGTTACGCGGGCACTGTTCAACCGGCTGGGTGGGTTTCGGGAACGGTACGTGGTGATGGAGGATTTCGATATCATCGTGCGCATCCGCGAAACGGGTCACTTTTGCATCATTCCGAAAGACGTGATCGTGTCGGCCCGTAAGTACGAAGAAAATAGCTGGCTTCGGGTGCAGGTCGCTAACCTGACCGCGTTCTCCCTGTTTTTTATGAACGTGGCCCCTACACGCATCGCCCGAACCTACAAACGAATGCTGAATCATCGGTAACAAATCAGACGAAACGTACTGACGCATGAAGACAGTTTTACTGACGGGTGCAAACGGTTTTCTGGGCGGCCACCTGTGCCGCGAACTACTCCGGCGGGGCTACGCCGTGCGGGCGTTTGTGCGGGCAGGTGCCGAACAGCGGACCCTCGACGGCCTGCCGGTGGACATCTGGACGGGTGACCTGCGCGACCCGGCCAACGTGCGGGCCGCTACCTACGGCTGCGACTACGTGGTTCATGCCGGGGCGCGGGCGCAGGTCAACCCGGCCCGCTCGCAGGAGACGGTGGATACGAACATTGGCGGTACGGCGGCTGTGCTGGCGGCAGCGGTACAAGCGGGCGTTGAGCGGTTAGTGTTTGTCGGGTCGGCCAACGTCTTCGGGTTTGGCACCAAAAAAGAACCCGGCAACGAGCAGCATCCATACGTCGGCAACCAGTACAAGTCCGATTACATGGACAGTAAACGGGCCGCTACGGATTTGGTGCTGCGGACCGTCCGGGAAGACGGTTTAGCCGCCGTGCTGGTGCATCCAACGTTTATGATCGGGCCATTGGACTACAAAATCACCTCCAACGCGCTGCTGCTGGCACTGTACCGGGGGCAGCTTCTGGGCGTGCCGACGGGCGGCAAGAACTACGTTCACGTCGACGACGTGGCCACCGCCACCGTCAACGCGCTGACGATGGGGCGGGTGGGTGAATCCTACATTCTGGGCAATGAGAACCTGAGTTATCGGGAGGCTTTCGGGCTGATGGCTCAGGTAATGAACGTCAGCCCGCCTGCGCTGCCCGTGCCAACCTTAGTGGCTGCGGTGATCGGGCGGGCAGGTGATCTGCGATATAAGCTGACCGGGCAACTGTCGGCCCTTAATTCCAGTATGACCGCCGTTGCCAACGACGGCCACTACTTTACCGTTACCAAAGCAATTGATGAACTTCACTTACCCCAGACGCCCGTCCGCGTTGCCATCAGCGAAGCCTTTGACTGGTTTCGACAACA
>JAYTAC010000431.1:0-3602 GCA_043737755.1 Spirosoma sp. | reverse complement strand
AGGGACCGATCCGGTTTTCTAAAGAAGCCAAGCAAGACTTGATGCACATTGCGGTTTGCAAAGTTCTCAGTCAACACGGCTTTTACACGTCTGATGGCTATGACAAAGATGGCTGGCCGATGTGGACGTTAGCTAAACCTATCCCGAAAGGTGATCTGACAACTCAGGAAAATTTTTTAAAAGAGCACGTTATCCTCTACTTCCAATCTGTACTGATTTAGTCTTACAGCACTTCAATCTTCGTATTTATGCAACCTTCTAACGCGTATGCGACGCTGCTTCAGCGTATTGACGAATACAAAAGGCGATACTTTCAAAATCAGTTGGTGAAGGGCAGCCTATTTTTCGTTGCCTTATTCGGCATGGGCTACATACTCGTCAATACGGCTGAATTTGTTGGCCGCTTTAACTCAACTGGTCGGGGGGCTTTGTTCTTTGGCTTCCTGCTCACCATTATATTCGGACTATACCGGTTTATCATCCGCCCGTTGATGAGTTTGTACGGGGTGAACAAACCCCTTTCGAATGACGAGGCCGCGCGGCAGATCGGTTCTTATTTTCCTGAAGTGGGGGATAAGCTACTGAACACACTTCAGCTTCATCGGATAACCTCCGACCAATCTGATTTGCTTCAGGCCAGCCTGCATCAGCGTTCGAATCAGTTGCTGATCAACCGATTCTCCACTGCGATTCAGATCGACAAGAATCGGCAGTTTCTTAAGTATGCGGTTCCACCCGTAGCACTGATAGCAGCCATTCTGATTGTCAATCCTTCATTTTTTACTCAGTCATCAAAACGGCTGGTAAATTACAACACTGAGTTCGTTGAGGAGGCCCCCTTTCAATTTACGATTCAGAATAAGTCAATGAAGTCTTTTCGTAACGAAGACTTTCCGCTGTCGGTGAAGCTGACGGGTAATGCCTTGCCCCAGGCCGTTTACGTGGTCTCGAACGGGACGCGTTTCAAACTGGAGCCGTCAGGTGACCGGTTCTCATATACCTTCGATAATCTGCAACGCGATCTGGACTTTCATCTCGAAGCGGCTGGGTTCAATTCGCCCACGTACACGATTGCGTTGGTTGATCGGCCCGCTGTACTTTCTTTCGATGTTAAACTCGACTACCCGGCCTATCTGAACAAACCTGCCGAACAGCTCTCGAACGTGGGGAATTTGCTGGTCCCCCAAGGAACAGTCGTTCGCTGGGAGTTTGCGGCCGACCACACAGACTCGCTTTCACTCCGATTCAATACGGACGCCAAGCCAATCATTGCTCAGTTGGTTGACGATAATACATTTTTGATTAATCGGCGGTTGATGCAAAGTTCAATCTACACTGTATCGCTAAAGAACAGTCAGATTGTTGCTCCATCATCTATTCAGTATAACGTGCAGGTAGTTCCCGACCGCTACCCGCAAGTCTCAATCGACCGCATTCAGGACACAATCACATACAACTACATAGCACTATCGGGTCTTATATCCGACGATTACGGATTCTCGAAAATGCGATTGAGTTACACTATCAAACGAGATGGCAAGAGCTCGCCTGCCTATTCGAGAGACATACCGGTTAACCGCTCCACTACGTCTCAGAACTTTGTTTACAACTGGTCGCTCGATAGTTTGAAACTGGGTCAGGAAGATCGGCTGGAATACTATGTGCAGGTGTGGGACAACGACGGCGTCAACGGCCCAAAGTCAAGTCGTTCGAATCAACTGAATTTTGCGGTTCCTTCCAACGCGGATGTGCAGAAGCAGGTGGATAAATCAGCCGAAAAGACGGAGGAACAAATAGACAAAGCATTAGCCAAAACGCAGGAAATAAAGAAGGAATTGAAAACGATGGAAGACCGGATGCGCACTCGCAAATCATCCGACTTTCAGGATAAGAAACAGCTTCAGGACGTACTTCAAAAGCGGGAGGAACTGCTGAAGGACGTTCAAAAACTTCAGGAGCAGCTCCAAAAAACGAACGATACCCAGCAGCGATTTGCGGAAAAGAACAAGTCGATGCAGGATAAGATGGAGCAACTTCAGAAGTTGTTCAACGAGTTACTCGACCCGGAATCCAAACAATTGTATGAACAGCTCAAGCAATTATTGGACAAGAAGCAGGATGACAAGGCCTCTGATATGCTGGATAAACTCAGCCGCAAAGAGCGCAACATGGAGCGCGACCTGGACCGGGCACTGAAACTTTTCAAGCAGATGCAGTTGGAGCAGAAGGTCAACAACGTGGCTGAAGATTTGGAGAAGCAAGCCGATAAGTTAGATAAGCAGGCTGAAGAGAGTGCGAAGAAGGACGAGTCCTCCGATGAACAGCAAAAACAGCAGGAGAAGTCACAGAGTGATTTCAAAAATACACAAGAGCAACTCAGGGAGATTGAAAAACAGGCTGACAAAGACGAGTTGAGTAAGCCGGAGGCATCGGAGAAAGAGCAAAACGACATTGAGAAGGAGATGAAGCAGTCAATGGAGCAGCTCAAAAAAAACCAGAGCAAAAAGGCATCTTCATCGCAGAGTAAGTCGTCCAAATCAATGCGGGCGATGAGCAAGGCTATGCAAGAGTCTATGGAGTCATCGGAGATGGAAGAGATGCAGGAAAACATGGATGATCTGCGCAACATCCTCGACAATCTTGTCACGTTATCGTTTGGTCAGGAACGGGTGATGAAGGATTTCCGGGGTATGAGCCTGCAAGACCCACGCGTCACTAAACTTTCGCAGGAGCAACTCAAACTCCAGGACGATGCCAAGATTATTGAGGATAGTCTGAACGCGCTGGCCAGTCGGGTTGTACAGATTCAGTCATTCGTGACGCGTGAATTGACTAATATGAAATTCTACATGGATGAGAGCACCCAGCAGTTGCGCGACCGTCGACTCAGCGTAGCAGCTTCCAAACAGCAGTTTGCCATGACGTCGATCAACAATTTGGCACTAATGCTAAGCGACGTGCTGAAAAATATGCAGCAGGAAATGAATGCAATGTCGATGCCCGGTAAAGGCAAAGGAGGCAAAAAAGGAAAGAAGCCCGGCGAAGGCGAGGGCATGGGTGAAATGCAGAAGAAGCTGAACGCCCAGATGAAACAAATGCAGAAAGGGGGCAAATCAGGGAGGGGCCTCTCCGAAGAACTTTCACAGATGGCCGCTCAGCAGGCAATGATTCGAAGTATGCTCAAAAAGATGGAGGAGAATGCAAAAGGTACTGAGGTGGGCAAACAACAGGGTCAACAAGTGAAGGAGCTGATGCAGAAAATGGATGAGACAGAAACAGAGTTGGTCAATAAGCGCGTTAACCCAAACACCATCAACAGGCAAGATGAGATATTGACCCGGTTGCTCGAGTCAGAGAAGGCACTAAAGCAACAGGAAGAAGACCCACGACGTGAGGCCGAAGCAGCAAAATCGGCGAAACGGTCATCCCCTGCCTTTTTTGATTCGATCAACCAGACTTCAAAGACTAAGCAAGTGGAAGTGCTACGGTCAGTTACGCCTAACTACAACTTATTCTACAAAAAGCAGGCTAACCAGTACCTGCAGAAGCTAAGCAGGTGACGGCTCATTGCCAACCCTACTGGTTCAGGCACAAACACAAGT
>JAYTAC010000430.1:0-1330 GCA_043737755.1 Spirosoma sp. | reverse complement strand
TCAGTCGGCACGTCTACGCACTGAGTGGGGTGTCGGGCGGGGGCGTCGGCAGTGTGTTCTACACGGCGTTTCTGCGCGACGTGCCGGGACCGCAGCGCATCGCCCGATTTGATCAATTCCGGCGTGTGATTCGGGACGATTACCTGTCGGCGGTGACGTCGGCCCTGCTGTTTTCGGAGTCCATTCAGCGAGTAGTACCCGTACCCATTCCCCGGCTGGAACGGGCCAAGTGGCTCGAAGATTCGTGGGCCGACTCCTACCACGATAACCTCGGCCTGAACACGCTCGACCAGTCGCTGACGCAGTTATACCAGACCCCGGCGGGCTACAACTACGACCTGCCGTCGTTGCTACTGAACGGGACATTGGCCGAATCGGGGCAGAAAACGATTACGTCCAACCTCCGGCTCGACCCGCGCTATTTTAAAGACGTGGTATCGACACTCGACGTGCTGGGGACTGACGTACCGCTGAAAACAGCCGCGTCGCTGTCGAGCCGTTTTCCGGTCATCACCAACGGCGGTCTGATTCAGCGCGACACCGTCGATCAGGCCGGGCGCAAACGGAAGTACGGCGGGCACGTGGTCGACGGTGGTTATTTCGATAATTCGGGCGTTGAAACGTGCATTCAACTGCTCAACAACCTTGTTCCGACCATCCGGCGGTTGGACACCGTCGAGCGGGTGACGATTATCCCGTACATTATTTTTGTTCAGAACAGCAACAGTGCCGGGCGGCTGTCGCGGAAACGGTCCGTGATGCAGGTGGTGCAGATTCCGCTGCTGGGATTTTTCAACGCCTGGGACAACGGCTCCGTCACCCGCGACAACATGTTCAATTCGTTTATGGACCGCTTTACCAACCCCAAAACCAACTACCTGACACTCCGGTTGGCCTACAACGACAATTATCCGCTGGGCTGGTTTTTATCCGACAGTGCCGCCCGCAGCCTGAGTCGGCAAGCGCAGGATTCGATCAGCGTGAGAAATAAGGAATTAGTGCGGCTGAAGCGGGGGTTCGGCAAAATTGGCCGGAGCCGCTGATCGTACCCAGTTCCTTAGTATGCTCGTTGCCGGGCCGGTTCGATGCTGTTGACAATGGCCCAGCCCGCGCCAACGCACAGCACATCTTCGGCTAACGCTACAACAGAATCGGGCAGGCCTGCCGTATGAGTAAGCCACTGCCGAAGCTGGAGCGTAACGAGCGTACCCGCCACCGCACCAACTCCTCCGGCAAGGGAACCAGCCAGAACAGACTGTCCTTCTGCTTCGCTCAGAACCGCCCCGCAGCTACCACCCGACACCATACGGCCCACAAACTGGACTGGAAC
>JAYTAC010000429.1:0-3608 GCA_043737755.1 Spirosoma sp. | reverse complement strand
GTGTACCCTGTTCAGATTCACTCAGATCAATGTGCTTTTGTTTCCGGCTCATTTGTCTAAGATACAATATATAATCTAATTTTGCTCGCTTACTTACTCTATTGCTCTGCACTTTACTGGTTTACGGAAACAGCACCGTCAGCGTTCCCAGAATCAGCGCGATTACAAGGAGAATCAGCAGGCCGACCGCTGCGGTTTTGAACAGGCTGCCTTGTTTTCGGGGCGTTTGTGCCATACGTTCAGACAGTTTTTGAGTCGCGGGAATCAAGAAAAAATGCCATAATTCGTTTCATCTCCTCGGCTGTGAAATCATTTCGGTACATCCGCTCGAAGACGGCAACTTTCAACTGACCGGTTGACCAGTCAGGATGTTGACGACGAATACTCTTCTCGATGAGGTTTTTGTAGTAGTTAGCGATGACCGCCGACAACCTCAGTCTCTCCTCACCAGAAGCAGCCCGGCACAACCGCCGAAGTTTATGATACGAGTGATCTTCGTAGTTGATCATAATGAGATTCAATTGAGGCTCTTCAATTATAAACTCGCTCGTCTATTGTAGACAGGGATACACACGCCAACGCTGATTGTCGGAAATGAGTGATACCGGTTAAAATTCCAGCGTCCGCTGAACGTTAGTCGGGCGTTTCGTCCACCAAAAGGGCCTGTCGAGTAATCTAACTGAACGGGAATATTCAAATACCGTTTTAGCTGAGAATCATAATAGAGACCTCCCAAAAATCCAGTCGAACGCTTAATGTTGGGTTCGACCACCGCCAGGTAATCAGCCCCGCCCGAAAGAATCAACTGATCCGTTTGAGTCGTGTTGAGGAGATTCCGCCCAATTCTCAACCCACCGTAGTTATGCTGATACCGTGAATAGCTGCTAACGATCAGACCGATCTTCTGCGTTGGATACTCTGAATCCCCAAAGTCGACTGTGCCGCCTTCAGCAATGATTCGCCACTGATTACTGAACGTGAAAGCCAGCTCAGTTGACAAAAAGAGTCGTGTACCGAACATCGTTGCCGGTCTGGTGCTTATGCCAATGCCCGCATTGACCTGAACCATAACCTGGCTAATCCTAACCTGCGCCGTTGATGCGATAAACGTCAATAGCAACTGAACGGTAAAGAGGTATCTCATGATAGAACTTACAACGGAATATTGCCGTGCTTTTTCTTCGGCATCGTCGCCACTTTATTTTCCAGCATCGTGAACGCCCGGATGAGTTTTTGGCGGGTCTGGTCGGGCATGATCACCTCGTCGATGTATCCCCGGTGAGCGGCCCGGTACGGATTAGCGAACTTCTCGGTGTAGTCCAGCACTTTCTCCTGCAACTTGGCCTGCGGGTCGTCGGATTCGGCTATTTCGCGCTTGAAAATAATTTCGGCGGCTCCGCTGGCACCCATCACCGCGATTTCGGCAGTCGGCCAGGCGTAGTTCATGTCGGCCCCGATGTGCTTGGAATTCATCACGTCATAAGCTCCACCGTAGGCTTTGCGGGTGATGACCGTCACGCGCGGCACGGTGGCCTCGCAAAACGCATACAGCAGTTTGGCCCCGTTGGTGATGATGCCGTTCCACTCCTGGTCGGTGCCGGGCAAAAAACCGGGTACGTCTTCGAGCACTAACAGCGGCACGTTGAAACAGTCGCAGAAACGCACGAACCGGGCGGCTTTAGTGCTGGCGTTGATGTCGAGCACCCCCGCCAACACCGCCGGTTGGTTGCCCACGATGCCGATGCTGCGTCCCCCGATCCGGGCGAAACCGACGACGATGTTCTCGGCAAAGTTTTTATGCACCTCCATAAACGTACCCGCATCGACTAATTCTTCGATCACCTCGCGCATGTCGTAGGGCTGGTTGGGGTTGTCGGGAATAACACTGTTCAGGGCCAGGCGCGATTCATCGACACCCGACTCGTAGGCCAGCATCGGCGGCTCGTCTTCGCAGTTTTGGGGGATGTAACTCAGCAGTTGTTTGAGTTGCTGGATGCAGGCGAGTTCGTTGGCGCAGGCGAAATGCGTCACGCCTGATTTGGTGCTGTGGGTGCTGGCCCCGCCCAGTTCCTCGGCTGTCACTTCCTCGTGCGTCACGGTTTTGACCACGTTGGGGCCGGTCACGAACATATAGCTCGTGTTTTCGACCATGAACACAAAATCGGTGATGGCCGGGCTGTAAACGGCACCGCCCGCGCACGGTCCCATCACCGCCGACAGTTGCGGCACCACGCCCGACGCCCGCGTGTTGCGGTAAAAAATATCGGCATAACCCGCCAACGACAGTACGCCTTCCTGAATGCGGGCACCGCCGGAGTCGTTCAGGCCGATGAGCGGGGCACCGTTTTGCAGGGCCAAATCCATCACTTTGCAGATTTTTTCGGCGTGGGTTTCCGACAGTGCCCCGCCAAAAACCGTGAAATCCTGCGCGAAGACGTACACCAATCGCCCGTCAACGGTGCCGTAGCCCGTCACGACGCCGTCGCCGAGGTAGTGCTCTTTGTCCAGCCCGAAGTCGCGGGTGCGGTGCATGACAAACTTACCGATCTCCTCGAACGAGCCTTCGTCCATCAGCAGCGCGACGCGTTCGCGGGCGGTGAGTTTGCCTTTTTTGTGTTGGGCGTCGATGCGTTTCTGACCACCACCCAGTTCGGCTTCGGCATTTTTCTGGCTAAGAAGCGCGGTTTTCGATGGCTTGGAGAGGTCGGTGTGGTTGGTATCGGGAGGAGTTTCGGTCTGCATGGCGACGAATTTAGTACGCTACTGTGATGGCAAAGTTAATTATTCGGGTCGATTACAACGGTTCGGATTGTTTTTGTATCATCACAGCACCAACTCCTGTTGCACCATGAAACACCTGCTACTTTCGCTTGCCTGCTTAGCCGTTTGCCTGCTGCTCGACGGCTGCTGGCGACCCTACGAACCGTCCCGGCCCACGACCGGCGACACCTACCGCCCGGTTTATGCCGCCTACGCCGACATTCGCGCCGTGCGGACGCTGCCCCCGCAACCCCTCAAAAACGTGGGTAAAATCTACGTCAAAGACGATTATCTGTTTATCAACGAGGTGGGCAGCGGCATTCACATCGTGGACAACCGCGACCCGGCCAAACCCGTGCGGCTGTCGTTCGTGTCGATTCCGGGCAATCAGGAGTTAACCGTTAAGGACAGCATCCTTTTTGCCGATAATACGCTCGATCTGGTGGCTCTCAACATCGCCGATCCGCGCAATGTGCGGGTGGTCAAACGCATCGAGAACGCGTTCCCCTACCCCGCTTTCCCAGCAGCGAGCCGCGTCCGGTTCGAGTGCGCCGACCCCGAGCGGGGCGTGGTGATCCGCTGGGAAAAAGCCACCGTCGACAACCCACAATGCTTCCGCTAACTACGCCAACCATGAAACAGACGATCTATATTCTCCTCCTGCTGCCCTTGCTGCTGGCCTGCGCCAAAGACGGTGGCAGTGATTCGCCCTCCCCCGGTGCGGGTACGGGCGGCTCCACGGCCCGCTTCACCATCAGCGGCAACACGCTCTACATGGTCAACAATACCGACCTCCAAACCTATGACGTGTCGCGAAGCAGCGACCCCAGGCCGGGCACCAAAACCAC
>JAYTAC010000428.1:0-8858 GCA_043737755.1 Spirosoma sp. | reverse complement strand
AGTTGGTGAACTCGTCGCAAAACAGCAGAACGGAGCCGGTTGGTGCATTTTTCTTTCCCTGCCTGCCCGAAAACCAACTCTTCACCGTCGTCTTTCCCATCAACGGCATGGTCCGGTCGGGGTGGAAACCAACGATGCGGTTGGCAATGCGCCGGAGGGCGGGCGTACCCAGCACCCCGTTCCAGGCCCACGGCACGAGCGATGCCAAACCCGACAGCCGCGCGAAATTGGCAATGAGCCGCGACCGGATGGGAACGCCGTGGGCATCGTAGTAGTGCTGCAAAAACTCGGCTTTCAGCTTCGACACGTCCACGTTCGACGGGCACTCGTTTTTGCAGCCTTTGCACGACAGACACAGGTCATACACGTCCTTTATTTCCTGGTGGTCGAAGCGGTTTTCCTTCGGCGAGTGCGTCAGCATTTCGCGCAGGATGTTGGCCCGCGCCCGCGTGGAGTCCTTTTCATTGCGGGTCGCCATGTAGCTGGGGCACATTGTTCCGCCCGACGCTTCGGTTTTGCGGCAGTCGCCGGAGCCGTTGCATTGCTCGGCGTGCTGGAGCACGTTTTGGTCTTTATACCGGAAATAAGTCTCGAATTCCGGCGTTTGCTGACCCGCTTCGTAGCGCAGAAACGTGTCCATCGGGGGTGTCTCCACAATTTTGCCGGGGTTGAAAATGCCGTCCGGGTCCCAGGTATGCTTCATCTGGCGCATCAGCTCGTAGTTGTGCTGTCCCACCATCTGCGGAATAAACTCGCCCCGCAGCCGCCCGTCGCCGTGCTCACCCGACAGCGACCCGCCGTATTTCTTGACTAACGTAGCAATCTCTTCGGCAATCATCCGATACTGCCGGTGACCCGCTTCGGTTTTGAGGTTAATAATTGGCCGGAGGTGCAGCTCACCCGACCCTGCGTGGGCGTAGTGGACCGAGTGCATGTTGTGTTGAGTCAATATCTCGTTGAACTCCCGGATGTAGTCGGGCAGGTCATGCACGTCGACGGCGGTGTCCTCGATTACGGCAACCGCTTTGGCATCGCCGGGCAGGTTCCCCAGCAAACCGAGTCCGGCTTTGCGGAGCGTCCAGACTTTTTTGGTGTCGTCGCCGAAAAGCAGTGGGTAGTGGTAGCCCAATCCGGCCTCGCGCAGTTCGGTTTCCATCCGGGCGGCAACCTGCTCCACCTCGGCGCGGGTATCGCGCGAGAGATCGACCACTAAGATGATTGGGAAATGGTCGCTCGGAGTCTTCTGAACAAAAAAGCTGTTTTTGCGCTGTTCGGGATTAGTATCGGCTCGTTCGAGAATGATGTCGTCGATGAGTTCGACGGCGTAGGGTTGGTAGTTCAACGCAACCAATGTCGTCCGCAGGGCTTCGTCAATTGAGTGGCAGTGCACACAAACCAGGCCGGTTTCGGCGGGTGGCAGCGGCACGAGGTTGAGTTTGATCTCGGTCAGAAAGCACAGCGTACCTTCCGAGCCAGCGATGAATTTGGCTAAGTTGAAGGGCTCTCCGCCCGCCGTGAACGGCCCCATGTCGAGCAGCGCATCCAAAGCGTAGCCGGTGTTGCGCCGTTCAATGCTCTTCCTAGGGAAATTGAGTCGAATCTCGGCCTGATTTGCTGGGTCGACCAGTATCGCGTTTGTTTTAAGCAGGATTTTATCGGCGAGCGTAGCGCTTCCGTTCTTGCGGCTGGCCTCGCCCACGGCTTTGGTAAAGTCCCAGCCGCTCATGTCGCCGAATTCAGCTTCGGACCCATCGGCCAGCAGCACCTTCACCGATAGCGTGTGCTCACGGGTAGCGCGGTAGACGATTGAGTTGGAGCCGCAGGAGTTATTGCCGACCATGCCGCCAATCATGGCCCGGTTGGCCGTCGACGTTTCCGGTCCGAAAAACAAACCGTGTGGCTTCAGGGCTTGGTTCAGTTCGTCGCGGATCACGCCCGGCTGAACCCGCACCCACCGCTCGTCGGGGTTGATCTCCAAAATTTTCGTGAAATGCTTCGACACGTCCACGATGATACCGCTCCCGACCACCTGCCCGGCCAATGACGTACCGGCGGTGCGCGGAATGAGCGATGCCGGTACGCCGGACTGTTTGTTATGCCGGGCAAAAGCAATCAGTTTCTTCAGATCATCGACCGTTTGCGGAACAGCAACCGCAGCGGGCATTTCCCGGTAAGCCGAAGCGTCGGTTGCGTAGAGTGTTCGATGGGTGGAATCGGTGAACAGGTCGCCGGATAGCTGATCAGCTAATGCACGAAGGCTTTCTGGATTCATAAGTAACGGTAAGGGACAGTTGGAATGCCGATCCGGTAGAGTTATGGGCATTAATGGTTGCTCATACTACAAAATTTAAGCTGTGCCCGTTCCGATAAACAATAGTCTTCTGTATTCAGAAAAATGATAATAGTTATAGTTTTGATAATCTAAATTACTTGCTGTCAGTGCGTTCGACAGCAATCAATAGTGGTACAATACTATTAACGATCACTGTCTGATAATGGACGTGGTACGATTTTAACCGTGATTGGTCTGATTTTGACCAATTACCATTTGTATTTTCGCAGTCACATGGTGTAATTTGCTGTTCGATTCGGGATTATATTCTATAATTTCTCTTCAAGTTGCTATGATTCAGGCAGATGCCGTCGAGTTGCCAAGCGCGGGTTGCGAAGCAAAACCCTGATGAAAAGGAAAGCGAGGACGGACCAGTTTCTAATTAAAACAGTGCAAACATTTTCACTTTTTACTTTAATTCTATGATGAACAAATCCTACACATCTAATCACTTGGGGGATTACGTAGGTCGGGTTGGGCAGTTCCAACCTCAGCCAGTGGTGCAGAAAGCCGTATACTGTTTTCTGACGATGCTGGCAATGGTGCTGTTGATGGGAAGCCAGGCGGCATGGGCGCAGGGAAGTACGGTGACAGGCAAGGTAACGGACAATTCTGGTATTGGCCTGCCGGGCGTCACGGTTCAGATCAAGGGCATCACGCGGGGTACGACCACCGACGGCGATGGTTCGTATCGGGTGACGGACGCACCGGCCAACGCGACGCTTATTTTTAGTTCCATTGGCTACACCACGCAGGAAGTGGCCGTGGGCAACCGGAGTGAAGTAAACCTTAGTCTGGTTGACGATGCTAAATCGCTGAGCGAGGTAGTCGTGGTTGGTTATGGCACCCAGCGTGCCCAGGACGCTACGGGATCAGTCGTCGCCATCGGCACGAAAGATTTCAACAAGGGGGTAATTGCCTCGCCCGAGCAACTGCTTCAGGGACGGGCGGCCGGTATTCAGATTACGCCCGCCAGCGGTGAGCCGGGAGCCGGTGTCAACATCCGTATCCGGGGTACGTCGTCGCTGCGGTCGGGTAACAACCCGCTGTTCGTTGTCGACGGGATTCCCCTCGACGGTGGCGAAACATCGAGCGGTGGCCGGGATTTCGGTACGGGTTCGCAGTCGGCCCGTAACCCGCTGAACTTCCTCAACCCCGACGATATCGAGAACATCTCGGTGCTGAAAGATGCCTCGTCGGCAGCTATCTACGGATCGCGGGGTGCCAATGGCGTGGTGCTGATTACAACCCGCCGGGGCAAATCGGGTCAGCAGACGTTTAACGTATCGGCCAATGCCAGTGTGGGCAGTACGCTCCGGCGGTATGACCTGCTGAGTGCCAGCGACTACGCGGCCGCTGTAACTCGCGCCGGTGGCGATGCAGCATCGCCCGCCGTAAACGCCGGATCATCGACCGATTGGCAGGATCAAATCTTCCGCACATCAGTCTCGCAGAACTACAACCTGAGTTACGGTGGGGGCACCGACAACACGCGCTACAACCTGTCGCTGGGTTACTCCGATCAGCAGGGCGTAGTCAAAAAGTCGGGTCTGAAGCGCATAACGGGTCGGATCAACGCGTCGCATGAACTGTTCAACGACAAAGTCGTGATCGACTTAGCCCTGACGACCTCGGGCGTAAACGACATCTACGTACCGAACGGCGACAACGCCGGTTTTCAGGGCAACTTGATCGGGGCGGCTATTCAGGCCAACCCAACGTATCCGATTCGTGATGCAAAGGGACGGTACTACAATCCGGATGGCTATAATGAAGACCCAACGAGCAGTGCTTTTGGCCAGCCGAACGGCAACTCGTTCCGGAATCCTACCTCCCTGATCGAAGCGATCGATGACAATGGTACAACCAACCGCACCCTAGGTAGCTTGAGTGCTACGTGGAAAATCCTGAGCGGCCTGTCCTACAAGATCAACTTCGGTATCGACAACTCGGCATCGGAACGGCGCACGTCGATCTTCCGTAACATTCCGGGTTTCGGCTTTCAGAACAACGCTGGTCAGGCAACCATTCAGAACCAATACCGGGCCTCGCAGTTGCTGGAACACACGCTGAACTACAACCGGAAGCTGGGTGTCGGTAACTTCGACGCTGTGGCTGGTTTCTCTTACCAGAAGTTTACCGACCGGTTCAGTTTCGTACAGGCCAACTTGTTTACACAGGAATCGGATGCGCTGTTCCCGTACACCAATAACATCGGTGGCGCAAACAACAACCTGACGAACAAAGCTTACTCAGGTGGCTCAAACCGGGGTCAGAGTGAACTTCAGTCGTTTTTTGGCCGGGTGAACTACAACATCAACGACAAGTACCTGTTCACGGCGACAGTGCGGGCCGATGGTTCGTCCAAGTTCGGTGCCAATAACAAGTATGGCGTCTTCCCGGCTTTTGCAGCCGCCTGGCGCGTATCGGATGAGGCATTCGCCAAAAACTTAGGTGTCGACATCAAACTGCGGGCCAACTACGGCATTGTGGGTAACCAGGAGTTTGCGTCCAACCGGACCCGCAACCTGTACAACTTCGTGAACAACGGATCGGGTACGGCACGCGACATCACCCCGAATGACAACCTGCGCTGGGAAACTACGACGCAGTATGGTATCGGGGCCGATCTGGGCTTCTTTGGTGGCCGTCTGACAGCTACGGTTGATTATTTCAACAAGAACACGACCGATCTGCTGTTCGAAGCACTCTACGCACAGCCCGCTCCGGCCCGTGCCCGTTTCATCAACCTCGATGCGAACGTAATCAACCGGGGTGTTGAACTTCAGTTGGCCTATGACATTCTGCGGAGCAACAAAGTGCGTTGGGACATTAACGCCAACGCGACGTTCTTGGAGAACAAAGTGACCAACTTCTCGGGTATCTACAACACGGGTGGCATCAACGGTCAGGGTTTGTCGGGCGCGTATGCCCAGCGGATTGTGAATAACCGGCCGCTGTTCTCGTTCTTCATGCCGACCTTCACGGGCTACGATGCGAATGGTCTGTCGATCTACACGGATGAGACGCTGAGCTTAGACTACGTGGGTAGTGCTATCCCGACGTTTAACTTCGGGGTGACCAACAACGTGTCAGTCGGTAATTTCAATTTCAGCATGTTCTGGAACGGGGTGTCGGGCAACTACATCTACAACAACACGGCCAACGCGGTCTTCACGAAGGGCAACCTGCGCAACGGCCGGAACGTAACCGTCGAAGCCGCCAACAGTGCCGAGAACGCGCTGAACCCACCATTGGTATCGACCCGTTTCTTGGAGAAAGGCTCATTTGCGCGGCTTTCGAACCTGACCGTTGGCTATAACATCCCGCTGAAGTCGGGTGGCTTTGCCCGCAATCTGCGCGTGTCGCTGACGGGTCAGAATCTGCTGCTCATCACGGGCTATTCAGGAATTGATCCAGAGGTGAATACGAACAAGTCGTTGGACAATATTCCATCCCTTGGTATTGACTATACGTCCTTCCCATCGCAGCGTATCGTCACGTTCGGCGTAAGTGCCGGATTCTAAAGCAAACAGGATTGAAAAGTTGCCGTTACGATGGCAACTTTTCAATCCTAAAATTTGTCTGTCACGTAAGTAACCAATTAGTTAAACACTTTCTTTAATAGGTCTAAGAGTGGCGTGACTTTATTTGTGTTAAAAACAACTAAACTAAAAATGAAAACTTTAACTCAGGTTACCTCCGCCGTGGTTGGTGCGCTGCTTCTAACAGCGGTTGGCTGCACGGATTTGGAGGACAAAGTAGTTGGTCAGCCGGTCGATTTGGTGACCAGCGCGGCCGCTGGTGCTGATTTAACAGGTCTGTTGAATGGAGTGTACGCTCAGGTAAATGGATTGAACGATCAGGCAAACACCTACGCGCTCGGCGAGCATTCGTCCGATGAAATGATGGGACCAACGCGCGGCACGGACTGGGACGACTTCGGCACATGGCGCCGGCTGCACCAGCACACATGGGATGCTACCCACAACCAGGTAATTGGCACGTGGAACTTCTTGAACACGGGCGTGTTCCGGGCCACTGAATTGATCGCGGCCGCTACGAGTAATCCGGCGGTGCTGGCACAGGGTCGTTTCCTGCGGGCATTCTTCATGTTTAACGTTGCTGACCTATACGGTAAGGTTCCGTTTCGCGAGGCAACAGACAGTTTCGATACCAATCCCCGCGTACTGAGTCGCGCTGAAGCAACGCAGTTCATTGTCGATGATCTGACCGCAGCGATTGCCGCGTTGCCAGCGACAGGCGATGCTGGCCGGGCCAACAAGAACACGGCCCGCTTCCTGCTTGCTAAAGTGCTGCTGAATAAGGCGGTTTTCACCCAAAATCCAGCGCAGCCAGCCGGTCCGTTCACGTTTGCAGCCGCCGACATGAACGCTGTTATCGCTAACTGCGACGCGATCACCGCATCGGGTGCGTACGCACTGACCGCTGCGGGTAAGTACTTCGACAACTTTCACTGGGAGAACTCGACGCTGTCGAAAGAGTTGATCTTCGTGATTGCCAACGAACTGGGTGCTTCGCAGGGATCGGTGCAGAACCGCTACCGGATGACGTTGCACTACAACCAAACGCCGGGTGGCTGGAACGGCTTCACGACGCTGGCCGATTTCTACAACAGCTTTGAAGCTGGTGACCAACGCCGGGGCGCGGCTATCACGGGTTTGACCGATAAAACGGGTCTGCGGGCTGGTTTTTTGGTGGGAACGCAGAACGATCAGACGGGTAAAGCAGTGAAAGACCGGGGGGGTGCACCATTAGCGTTCACGCCTGCTCTCAACCTGCTGTATTCGGATGAACGGGTAGGTATTCGGGTTATCAAGTATCTGCCCAACCCGGCGAACTTCGACAACCCCGGCAATGATTACGTGTTGTTCCGATATGCCGACGTGTTGCTGATGAAAGCGGAAGCCATTCAGCGCGGTGGTGCCGCCACGGGCGGTGCAACGGCACTTAGCTTAACGAATCAGATTCGGACCGCACGGGGTGCTTCGGCACTGACGGCATTGACTGAGCCTGTTTTGCTGGCCGAGCGTGGTCGCGAAATGTATTGGGAAGGCTGGCGCCGGAACGATATGATCCGCTTCGGTACGTTCACGGCTCCTTTCGACCAGAAGCCAAACAAGACCCCGGATAATCGCGTTGTTTACCCAATTCCGCAGCAGGCCGTTGACACCAACCCCAACCTGACGCAGAATTTCGGCTACTAAGCTGACTCGGTTTTTTCTCCATCACCAACGGCAACCCACAACGGGTTGCCGTTGGTGTTTATGGTGTCCCAACGCTAAAGCGGTGGGCTGATATTGGTGGGCCGATGATAACGATAATGGGCTGATGACGGTAGCGCAGTTGCGTGTGCAGGTTTATTAGTTACCCAACGCTGAAGCGGTGGGCTGATATAAGTTAGCAAACACGCCAGCCGATTCTTATCAGCCCACCGCTTCAGCGTTGGGTAGGCAAGAATCAGCTTGCCAGTATCAGCCCACCGCTTTAGCGTTGGGACACCATAAACAACCGGCACTTATAGCTACTCTTATCCGTTTAAAATAGTAATGAAAACGTGGCTTGTTTCCGCCTTCCTGATTCTTGGCAGTGTTTCCTGTCGGAAAGATGCCCCCCTCTTTGAGCGGACCAATCCGCAGGAAACGGGCGTTACATTCGTCAATCAGCTTCAAGAGACGGAGCAGGAGAACGTATTGGCGTTCGAGTACTTCTACAACGGCGGGGGCGTGGCTGTTGGCGACCTGAACAACGACGGGCTTGTTGATTTGATGTTCACGGGTAACCAGTCAGCAAACAAGCTGTACGTTAACAAAGGAAATCTGAACGGCCCGTCGCTGCGATTTGCCGATGTTTCAGCCAAAGCGGGCATCGGTGGTCGGGCGGGTGGCTGGAAAACCGGCGTTACGCTGGCTGACGTCAACGCCGACGGCTGGCTCGATATTTACGTTTGCTACTCTGGTCTGCATCCCGATTCACTGCGCCGGAACCAGCTTTTCATCAATAATTGCAACCTCCGGGGGGGCACCCCGACCTTCACCGACCGGGCTGCCGAATACGGTTTAGCCGACGCGGGGTATTCGGTGCAGGCTACCTTTTTTGATTACGACCGCGACGGCGACTTGGACTGCTTTCTCATCAACCACAACCTCAAAAATTACCAGCGTAAGGAAGCCGCCGTGATGCGGGCCGAGCGTGACCCCAACGCGGGCGATAAACTGTTTCGGAACGACGGCGGACGTTTTGTCGACGTGTCCGAACAGGCTGGTATCAAAGGCAATGCGCTGGGTTTCGGCCTGAGTTGCGCCGTGTCGGATATCAACCGCGATGGCTGGCCCGACATTTACGTCACTAACGATTACGTGGAAGACGATTACTGCTACATCAATCAGAGGAATGGCGGTACGACGGGTCGGGTCTTTCGGGATGAATTGCGCGAGCGCGTCGAACACACGTCCTACTCGGCGATGGGTGCGGACGTGGCCGACTTGAACAACGACGCCCGGCC
>JAYTAC010000427.1:0-1341 GCA_043737755.1 Spirosoma sp. | reverse complement strand
TCACTCGAAAACTATGAAAACACCCAGTTTTTTTCGCATTTTCTGTCTGACGCTGCCCGCCATCGCCATGTATAGTACGCTGCTGAGCGGCTGCCAGTCCGACGCGACCGCAACCAATGCCTCGGGCGATTCGGCCAAACCCGTCAATCTGCTCGCGTCGGCCAAATTCGACACCGCCCGACTGATCCCGGTGACGAATGAGATCGTGCTGACGGGTAAGATTACCTTCAATCAGGATAAAGTCGTGAAGGTGTTCCCATTGGTAGGTGGCCATATCGAAGCGGTTAAGTCGGACCTCGGCGATTACGTTCAAAAAGGGCAAACGCTCGCCATTATCCGGTCGGGCGAAATGGCCGACGTAGCCCAGCAGGCCATTGCCGCAAGAGGGCAGTTGGCCGTGGCCCTGAAAAACAGTCAGGTGACCGAGGACATGGCCAAGGGCGGGTTATCGTCCCAGCGCGACGTGGTAGCCGCCCGCGAACAGCTACAGGCTGCCAAAGGCGAAGTGAACCGGGTGAACGAACGCCGGAGCATTCTGGGCGGCAGCGGCTCCTCGGTCTACACCGTGAAGGCTCCCGTGAGCGGATTCGTGGTCGAAAAAACGGCCTCGCCGGGTATGGAACTACGCCCTGACGACCCCGAAAATCTGTTCACCATCTCCAATTTGGACCACGTCTGGGTAATGGCCAACGTGTATGAATCGGACTTAGCCAACGTCCACGAAGGCGACCTCGCCCGCATCACCACCCTGTCGTATCCCGACCGGGTCTATCAGGGCCGCATCGACAAGGTGTTCAACGTGCTCGACCCCGACAGTAAAACTGAGAAAGTGCGCATCACTTTGCTAAACACCGACAATACGCTCAAACCAGAGATGTTTGCCAACGTGAGCGTCCAGTACGCAGGCAACGACCGGCGGGTGGCTATCCCGGCCAAAGCCATCGTGTTTGCCGAGAGCCGCAACTTCGTCGTCATCGTTAACGCTCGCAACCAGCCCGTCGTGCGGGAAGTGGACCCGTTCAAAACCATCGGTGCCACCACGTACCTCAACAGTGGCGTAAAGGCCGGGGAGCGCGTCGTGATCCAGAACCAACTCCTGATTTACACTGCATTGGGCAATTAACAGCCACTACTCCCGAAGGGGATGTAGTGGCGGCTCCACCATAAACACACCCTTCAGGGGTAGGAACCATGAACAAGTTCATCAAAAGCATTCTTACGTTCTCGCTGAAGAATCGATTCTTCATCTTTTTCATGACCGGACTGATTGCCGTGGGCGGGTACGTCAGCTATCAAAACACGCCCATCGAAGCCTTCCCCGACGTCACCAACACCCGCATC
>JAYTAC010000426.1:0-3635 GCA_043737755.1 Spirosoma sp. | reverse complement strand
TACGGCCCGAGCCAACGCTACTGGCACCGAACGGATTGGCTGCGGGCGACCCACATACCGGGCCAGGGCGTCTTCCAGTTCGCCAACGCCGGGGTGGTAACCATCCGTCAGATTAAACGTGCCCCCAACGCCAGCCGTCCGGTCGATTACAGCCGCCACGTCGTCGGCACGGACCATGCTCCGGCGGGCCAGCCCGTTGCCGACTCTGACGTAATAGCCGCGTCGGATGGCGTTCATCATGGCGGCAACGTTGCCATTGGGACACTCGGCCACCACGAGCGGCAATCGCAGAATCGTGACGCTGATGCCCGTTCGGTGGCCCCACTCCCGCACGGCGGTTTCGGCCCGGACTTTGCTCAGCCCGTAGCAATCAACAGCCCCGAGCGGGGTCGCTTCGTCCAGCATCGCTCCGCCCAACCGACCGTATACCAGCACCGTACTGATGTGAACGACCGCTTTAGGCCGCATCGGCATCCGCTCCAGGGCAGCCAGCAACCGGATTGTCCCCTGCGCGTTCACGCATTCATACGCAGTTCGTTCGGCAGTGGTTCGGGGTGTGGAGTGGGCTTTTCCAGCGGCATGAACGACGTAATCGAACGACGCGTGGACCAGCGAAGGCAGGCGTTTTGTCAGGTCGGCGGTGATGTGCCGTGCGGCAATGGGCGTCCGGCCCAGAGTCGTAACAGTATGGATTCGGTCCAATTCGGCGTAAATCCGGCTTCCCAGAAAACCCGATGCGCCCGTCAGCAGAACGTTCATAACGTGGTCGGTTCGAGCGTAGACAGTTCACGTACCGACGGGCTTTCGGACGCCATTGGCAGCAATTGACGAATCTGACGGGCCATTGCCTGCACGATGGTCCGGCGCTGAAACTGCGCGATGAACTCGGGGCGCGGCTGCGTTCGGTAAGGTGTCGTGCGCAGTTGGTCGACCAGACCCGATACGTCGCCGGGTGCAAATACGATGCTGTTGGGCAGATGCTCCCGCACAAATTGAGCCGCGTAACCGGCCACGCCCGCGAGGATGGGCTTATCGGTCGCGCCGTACTCAAACAATTTGGAGGGCAGCACCCGCCGAAGCGCGTCAAGGTCGTTGAGGTGAACGAACAGATAATCAGCCGTTTGGTAGGCGTCGACCAGCGCGGTTCGGCTAACGGGCGGGCGCAGGTCAACCGTTTCGACGCCCGCATCCCGAATAGCTTTTTCCAGTTTTTGTTTCGCCCCACCGTCGCCGATCACCACGAACCGGTAGCCGTTGCCTAATTGCCGGGCGGCCTGCGGAACGATGGTGTGCAGCCCCTGCCCCTCGCCGATGTTACCCGCGTAGAGAATGGTTTTGACCCGCGTTTTATCAATGGGCTTTTCTGCTGATTGCTCCGACGGACAGACCGACAGAAACTCGTCGTCGATTCCGTTGGTAAACCCGCTGTACGTTGCCTGATCGAATCGACTGAAATACGACCGAAACCCAGCCGACACCAAATTGATGTGTGTAGCGTAACCGAGCGTATACTGCTCCACGGCCCACAATACCGGCTTCAGCCCAAGCGCGGCAAGCTGACCCAGCCTTCCCCCACGCCGAAGCAATTCCAGAATCGTTTCGCGGAACAAATCACGGATGTCCAGAAACAGCGGAACGTACTGCTTCCGGGCGAGTTTTGCGCCCAGAAACGCCGTAAACAGCCGCGACGACGACGCCACAACCAAATCATACTGCCCATTTTTTGTCAGCCGATGCGCAGCCCGGTAATACGCAACGAATGAGCGAATCTGACCTATCCATCCGCCAGTGTGGGGCGGCACGGCGACACGGTCGATATAAGTATTTTCGCGCTGTTCGTGGTCGGGAGCCGTTCGATGAAACGACCGATAGCGGTTGGGCTGCGTCGTGACGACGTGGACGGTGTCGTCAGGTCCGAGCTGGCGGGCCAGTTCGGTCACCAACGGCGTGTTTCGGAACGACCCCGCGCAGAGGTCCGGTTCAAAATAAAACGTCAGGTACAAGATTGTCATGAGGTGGTGGGTTGAGTACGCGTTGCCGGACTTCCAACGGGTGTATTGTAATGTCTGTTTCTAAATAATTCGTAAACGCAATCTCTATGCAGGTCGCCGTCCGCAGCCGGTTGAAGCCGTCGGCCATTTCGTACGTAGTCAGCTTCAGTTCAGGGGCACTGATTGGTCGAAACGTAATCCGCGCAGACCCAGCCCTGACACCAGTTTTGGACAGCGACACCGCCACGTCGGGGTGAAAATGCAGCCGCGCAATGCCGAACTGATCTACGGCTGTACCTGCCCTTGTTCCCGTCAGACGATCCGTCAATTGAATCCGCATCGGCTCGACCAACCAAGTTCGTTTGTGGACGACGCTCAGCTTCCGGTAGCCATCGTGACGGGCCGTGAGCGTCGTTGGCGTATCGACCAGCACCGTCGTCCGCGCCCGCCGACCAACCCGGAACCCCGCCCACACTTCAGACGAATTTATGTTCATTACGTCAACTGTGTTGTGCGCGGCCGTGCTCCGCTCCCACGCCCGGCGCGGTCCCGTTTCGTAGGTCGACGTGCCGCTATCCACAATCAGCGGCTGGTTGTCCACAATCAGCACGAACGAGAATGTATCGGCGTGGGCGTGACCAAGCTGGTGGTCAGGCCCAATGGCTCCGACATCGGCAACGAGTTCGTAGCGGGGAAAAGTAAATTTCCGGTAGCCGGTAGTCGGTGTCTTCACGGACCACGGATTAGACCACGCGTTGGTTAGCCCAACCTTCGCGGCTTTTGCCCGGAGTTGCGCGGTGGTTGGGGCGATGCCGAAAGCCGCGTCGTTCATCATCGGTACGTCGCCGTTGCGGAAGGTGATGGCGTCGAGCCAGCCGAGCATTCGGGTTGCTTTTTCTTCCAGAAAATCAATCAGCGTCGGGTCGTTTTGCCACGTATCGTGCTTCACGGCTAAAAACACATCCAACAGCCGGTCGAGCAGAATCTGGTGATACATGGGGCTGCGCTCATTGTGCCCGCCATCGGCCAGAATCTGCGCCAACAGTTCCACCCGCACGAGTTTCGTGGCCCGCCGAAACCATGTACAGTGCCGAAAATAGAGCGCGGCCGTCAGCAGCGCAAACCCGTTTTCGAGCAGGTGATTCCCGGCAAGGTGATACTCAAAACGACGATTCAGCCAATCGGCCTGGGCGAACAGATGGCGGTTGATCGCGTCGTCCTGAATCTGATTTCGCGATAGAAACTGCACCCAGTTCATGATCCGCAGCGATGTCGGATACGGCTCCAAACCGTCGTTCAGGCTGTTGGTTTGCGCGATGAAATCACGAATCAGCAGCAGCGGTTCAACGGTTCGGCCGGTTTCCTCGGCTAAACCGGCCGAACCGTCGGACCACTGATTCAGAAAGTCGAAATAGTTGAGGTTGTACGTCCAAAGTTTGCTGTGGTCCCGATGATTCCAGTCGATGGCCGTCATGCAAACCGACTGATTCAGAAACGTGAACGTCTTCCCTGTCCGGGAAATCGGCTTGTCGGCATCCGGCACAGTCAGAAAATAACCTGTGATAGTATGATCCGGCAAACGCAGTTTAGCCTGTCCGGGCCACGAACGGCCAAACCCAGAAAAGCCACGCAGTCGGGTCAACA
>JAYTAC010000425.1:0-1342 GCA_043737755.1 Spirosoma sp. | reverse complement strand
CTGCTTTGTGGACTTCTGACTCAGGTTTGAGGTAATCGAAGAAAATACCGCCGATGCCGCGCGTCTCCTGCCGGTGGGGAATGTAGAAATAATCGTCGGCCCACGGCTTAAACTTAGGATAGTACGTCGGATCGTGGCGGTCGCACACGTTTTTCAGGTGCTCATGAAACCAGCGGGCATCCTCGTCGTCGACGTAGTGGGGCGTCAGGTCGATGCCCCCGCCGAACCAGTTGTGGCCGGTGCTCATCTCGAAATACCGGATGTTCATGTGGATAATCGGCACCATCGGGTTGCGCGGGTGCAGCACAATCGACACGCCCGTGGCGTAGAACTCCGGCGGTGGTGCGGCCGGTTCGCCGGGGCGATTCCGATCAGCTAAATTCAGCGACCGCAGTGTGGCTTCCGTCGCTTCGCCATGCACGACGGAGTAACCCACGCCCCCTTTTTCGATCACGGCCCCGTCGGTCAGCGTCCGCGAACGCCCCCCGCCCCCACCCGGCCGCTCCCAGGCATCTTCGTGAAAGGTGCCTGCGCCGTCTGCCTCTTCCAGCGACCGGCAGATGCGGTCCTGCAAATCGGCAAAAAAGGCAGTAATGATTTCTCTGGTAATGGTTTGCGGAGCAGTTGTCATACGGGCAAAGTTCGGGAAGAAATGGGTAGCGTGGTGTTCGTGATCCCGACCGGTCCGCCGGTGCGGCAGGAGGGATCACAACTATGAACAGGGCTTGAGGTCCCTCCTCCCGCATCGGCGGACCGGTCAGAATGACAAACACTGACTCTACTCCGCCAATTTCAGCGCGTAGCGCACCGGCCGCTGTTTGTCGATGAGCAGCAGCAACCCTTTTTCGGCCAGTTCGCGCAGGATTTTACCCGCCCGGTAGGCCGATACGTTGGTGAGTTTGGCGAATTTTTCGGCCGTGACGTGGTCGGTTTTGCGCAGGTACTGAATCAGCAGCCGCGTTTTGGGCTGTTTGAGCAGGTCGCGGTCGGTAATTTCGGGAGTGATGATGAGTTTGTTCGTCGGCATCGACTTGTCTTTGGCCCGCACGTAGATGGTGCGCTTCCCCGCTTCGTCGACGGCGTAATGCGGCTTCTCCAAACTTTCATCAATGTGAATAATCAGCACTTTGCGGCCGTCGGGTGACAGTGTCTCGTAGGTTACCGACAGGGCCGGTTCGGATAGCCGGTCGGCGGCTTCTTCAATCCGGTGCATCTCGCGGCTCTCCGACGACACGCCCGCAATGATGCCGTTGTCGGCCACCCCGATCAGCAGCGTCCCGCCCGAGGTGTTGGCAAAGGCCACGAGTGTGCGGGCAATGCGGTGAGCCGCCGAGATGGACCG
>JAYTAC010000424.1:0-1345 GCA_043737755.1 Spirosoma sp. | reverse complement strand
ATCAGGCAACCGAAAACAGCCGGTTTTCGCTGAACTACGGTCGGCGCATCGGACGGCCCAATTACCAGGATTTGAACCCGTTCATTTACCAGATTGACCCCTACACGAGTCAGCGCGGCAACCCGTATTTGCGGCCCGCCTACACCCACAACGCCGAACTGAGCTATACCTGCAAATACGCAGCAACCGTCAAACTCGCCTACAGCCGCACCAACGATTTCGCCACCGACGTGATCCGGCAGGAAGGGCTGACCGGCTACCAGACCGTTGCCAACGTGGGCCGGGCCGACGCCCTCAACCTGTCGGTCAACGCGCCCCTGCCCATCACGAACTGGTGGAACGGCTACCTTTACGCGGGTGCTACGTGGAACCGCTACCGGGGAAATCTATCGCCAACGGAACCCTTTGACGAGCGGGCGTTTGCGTTCGAGGGGTATATGCAGCATTCGTTTACGCTCTTGAAGGTCTGGTTAGCCCAGCTATCCGGCTTCTGGAATGCGCCGACCCAGCAGACCGTGTACCGAACGGGCGGATTGGGAGCCATCAACCTGAGCATTCAGAAAAAAGTGGTGCAGCAGCGGGGTACGGTCACGCTCGGTGTCGACGATGTGCTGAATACCATGCGCTGGAGACAATCGGCCCATTTTCAGACCCAGCAATTCACCATCAACCGCAAATGGGAGAGCCGCCGGGTAACGATTCGGTTCAGCTACCGATTCGGCAGCAACGAAATCAAAGCCGCCCGCGATCGTGAAACCGGCACCGACGCAGGCCGGATCAAAACAAAGGGAAATCTGTAACTGAACGCGTACCTCTTAAACTGACAAGATCATGAAAACCAACACGATTCATTTGCTGCTCATCATGAGCGTATTCACCACGATCAGTTTCTCGCAGCCCCCCGAAAAGGTAACGCTCAGGCTGAAAAACAACGGTCTGCTGCCCCGCAAATTCAAGTTTCTGGAACGCGATCCCAACGACAAAAACCCGAACGTATTTACGGCCTATATCCTGCCCGGAGCGTCCTACAAGGTTGATTTGAAAGTTGGCACGTCGCTGGCTCAGGTGACACAACCGGAAATTAACGCCAGTATGCGCGGGCAGAACGTAACGGGCAAATCCCTGCTGACGGTGAAAGCCGACGACAATGGCAGGACAATCAAGCTGGTTCAGTGATTCCGACAGACAATCTATCCCTATTACATTGACTCAATATACGATTTGAGCCGTCTCAACTTCTTTTTGGGTCGAAACGAGCCTGTTTCGCCAACCACCTTTGCTTCAGTCAAACGCAAATCAAACTGCTACGGCACAATCACACAGCATCCCAATGAAAACCAACACA
>JAYTAC010000423.1:0-8903 GCA_043737755.1 Spirosoma sp. | reverse complement strand
ACGGTCCGAAACCCGCCAAACTCGCCTTCGACGCGCCCGACATCTTCAGATCGGTGATGGCCGGAACGGTGATCGTCAGGCCAATTCGTTTGCGGTTGCTCCAGTCGAACAAGTTGCCATTGCGCTCCATCGACACCTCCAGCGTGTTGCCATCGACCTCCACGTTCATGTCGTCCAAATCTTTTTCACGTCCATCGGCTACGACCTTATACGCATCGCCCCGGCGAAAGCGGACCACAAACGCGCCCGACACGTCGACCTTCGAGAAGTCACGGGCGTTGAACTGCCGGGTGTGATCGCCCATCTCGTCGAAGTCTTCGCCCAGTTCGCCCGATACGGCCCGCTGCACGTCGTCGGTGAGGTCGGTTACGTCGTTGTCTTCGCTGTTGGCGTCGCGTTCCCGTTCGCGGGGGAAGTTGATGCACACGAGACCATCGGCGACCGTGAACTTCCAAAGGCTGGCGGGCATCCGGTCAATTTCTTTCTCGCCGAATCGGTTGCGGATGTGGCGGGCGAAGTCAGGCGTCATCCGAAACGGCTTTTCGTAGGGAATCTTCAGGTACATCTCCAAATCCTGGCCCCGGTAGCGGGCTTTCGGGGCCAGTTCGATGCTGTTGTTGAACCGGACTGTCGAATCCTGCTGCACGTACCGGTACTGAATGGTACGGGCGTTGGCCTGCGCATCGGCCCGGTTGCGGCCACGGGATTCAAACCGCTGCACCAAATTAAGGTCGGTTCCGGCGTAGCCTTCCAGTTCGAGGTCCGTTTCCTTGTCGTAGTCGCTGTCGATGTCGGTCACGTCGAAGGTCGGCGTACCGGCTACGCGCAGCACCTTGGTTTCTTCCACGACGCCTTTCCGCTGGAAATTGTTGATGAGCGGTGATACCGTTCCGCCAAAGACGAGCATACTCACGAGCCACACCCCGGCCAGCGTCAGGGCCGTACGGCTGCTGATAACGTTGCGCGTCGTGATGAGCATGACCCCCAAAATAGCCAAACCGAAGGCAGGAATCAGACCAGTCAGAACGCCCGCCAGCACCATCGGGAGGGTGACGTCGGCCCGGATCATCTCAATGGGAATATTGCCGAAGTTCGCCCCGGATTCGATACCGATGGCCGCACCCAAAAAAGCTAAGCACACGATCATCCCGGCAAACGCGAGAATCAGCATCAGAATACCGGCGAATACCCGGATAACGGCCACCACGCCGTTCAGCAGCGGCCCCAGCGCACTGCCCAGCCCGCCAATGACGGTAGCGATGGCCCGGAACGGAAACAGCAGCACCCGTGTGACGCCACTTTCATTCGTCGGCGATTCGTTGATGTTCAGGTTTTGTTTGATGCTGCTTTCGATGTTGGAAAGGGTGATGGGTCGGCCCTGCAT
This sequence comes from Spirosoma sp., assembly GCA_043737755.1. GTDB lineage: Bacteria > Bacteroidota > Bacteroidia > Cytophagales > Spirosomataceae > Spirosoma. The sequence continues at coordinate 7,519 of JAYTAC010000423.1, read as the reverse complement.
CTCCATTTTTTCGGTGAGCGAGTTCGCCGGGGGCGCAATCATCCACAGCACGACATACAGCAGGAAACCGACGCCGAAGAACACAATGCCCAGCACGAACAGCAGCCGCACAATACCCGTGTCGATGCCGAAATAAGCCGCAATACCCGACGACACGCCCCCCAGCACTTTGTCTTCGGGGTTGCGGAAAAACTTCTTGACGGACTTGTCTTCTTCGAGGGTTCCCACGCCCGGCAGGGCAATCCACATGGCAATGTAAATGATGACCGTGAAGCCGCTCAGCCCGCCAAAAAACTCGCCACTGTTGTTGGAAGCCCCCATCAAGGCGGGAAATCCAACCACTAATGCGACGAAAATGAGCCGTACCCAAACCACGTCCATGTTGAAATAATGGGCCAGACCAGCCGCCACGCCCCCGAGGGTTTTCCGGCGCAAATCACGCACGAGCTTACGCGGACCGGCATAGGACCCGGCACCACCGGCTCCCGCTGAACCATACGCGCCGGTTGCAGAACCGCTTGGCTGACCACCCGAATTGGGCCGGGCGGTGCCTGCGCCCGATGCCGAGTTGCGCCCCCCGGTGGTTACCAGCACTTCTTCCTCCTCCACGGCCTCGAAATCGGCTACGGTGCCCATTGCGGCTATCAGTTCGTTCACGTCTTCGAGCGATACGGCCTGACGTTCGGCGGCTTTAAGCTTGGCAAGGAGCTTTTCGGCGATGCGGTTTTCAATGTCCGTGACGATCTCCTGACTGTCTTCGTAGGTCGAAAAATACTGCTGAACGGTCGTCAGGTAGCTTCTCAGTTTGTCGTAGCCGTCTTCCTCGATGTGGAAGATAACCCCGCTGATGTTAATGCTGATTGTCTTTTTCATGGTCTTAGATAGAAAAGAAGATAGGTTAAGCGTTGGATGAGGAACCGGATTGGTCGGTCATGGTCATGGGCGCACTCGTGCCGTTGACCGGCTTTTTGTGCTGCTCCGTCCGGCTAATGATCTGATTGACCGACTCGGCTAATTCCTGCCACGTTTCGGTCAGCGATTCGAGCGAGTCACGGCCCAGATCGGTCAAGATGTAGTATTTGCGTGGTGGCCCCGACGTGGATTCCACCCATTTGTAGTCGAGCAGGCCCGCATTTTTGAGCCGCGTCAGCAGCGGGTACAGGGTGCCTTCTACCACCATGATCCGGGCGGAGGTGAGTTCGTCGAGCATGTCGGACGCGTAAATCTCGCCCCGCGATATAATGTGCAGGATGCAGAACTCCAGAATGCCCTTTCGCATCTGCACCTGAGCGTTTTCAATGTTCATTGGCGTAGCGTGTTTCGTACTTTACCTGCATCAAAGGTACAATAAGGTACTATGTAATACAAGGTACTTCGACAGAAACCTTCTTTCGGTCAGGATTGACGGTTGATTTTTTCGGATGAACGGCTCCTCAGATGTATGGGCAGACGTACAGGCGCGTACATTTATAGATTGATACCCAGCCGTATGTTCCGTACTTGTTCGTTTTTCTCGCTCCTGTTCCTGTCCATGCACGTATGGGCGCAGTCGCAGCCGTTGGGCAGCGAGTGGATCGACTACCGGCAGGCGTACCTGAAAATCCCCGTTGCCGAGCCGGGTATCTGCCGCATCACGTCGGCCGAACTACAGCGGGCCGGTCTGCCCACCGCAACGGTTGATCCCACGACGATTCAGCTTTTTCACCGGGGCGTCGAACAGGCAATTTACGTAGCTGGTGAGTCCGACAAATGCCTTGACCCGGCTGACTTCGTGGAGTTTTACGGCCGGGGCAACGACGGCGCACCCGACTCACTCCTATACCGCCCCGCCAGTGCTCAACCTCACCAATACTACAGCCTGTTCAGTGATACAGCGGCTTATTTCCTGACGTGGCGGTCTGACCAATCCACCGGCACGGGCAAACTGGGTAAACGCATGGTTTCATACGCCGATACCAACTACACGGGTTTGATACCCGAACCGTATCATTGGGCGGAGGAGTTGCGGGTGTTTGCAGACACGTATCCGGGCTATCCGAACGGCATTCCACCTAAAATCGAGTACAGCGACTACGAAGCGGGCGAAGGCTACACGGGCGTTGTGCAGCAGAGAGACGTGCCGTATGAGCTTCCGTTTGTGCTCGATAACACCGTCCGAACCGGTCCCGCCCCGCGAGTCGACCTGTTGCTGGCGGGCCGCGACTACACCAATCACCACGTCGAGTGCTTGGCTGGCGCATCGCCGGATGCCCGGCGCGGGGTTGGCACGACCACGTTTTCGGTGTATGACAACGCTCGTATCCGGCAGGAATTAGTTTGGTCCGACGTTGGCACCGACGGGCGGCTGGTGGTGTCTACGGTTTCGCGGGGCGACGGACCCGGCCCCGACCGCTACTCGGTGTCATACGCCCAGCTCCGGTATCCGCAGAAAATCAGTACTGATGGTCAGCCCCGGCAAACGTTTCGGCTGACACCGAACGAGTCCGGGCGGTCGCTGATGGACATGGGCGCGGTTCCGGCCGACACGCGTTTCTGGGACATCACGGACCTTTCGGCTCCGATTCGGCTGGGATTTACCGTAACCCCGGCAGGTTCGGCCCGATTGGTAGTGCGCGGCACCGAAATAGCCCGAACGATCCTGCGGTCAGGTCAGCCCAAACCTGCATTGGCTCTTCAACCCGTAACGTTCACGGACTGGACTAACCGACGGCCCACCTACCTGATTGTCAGCCACGAGAGCCTGATGCGCCCCGCTGTCGGCACCACTAATGCCGTTCGGTCGTATACTGCATATCGGGCATCGGCAGCGGGGGGAGGTCATGACACGCTGGTGGCGACGATGCGGCAGCTTTTCGACCGGTTCAGTTACGGCGAACGTCACCCGCTGGCCATCCGGCGGTTTGCCGATTACCTGCTCCGGCAAAGCAATGGCTCATCGAAAAAGCCCCAGTTTCTGCTCCTGTTGGGTCGCAGTCGCAGCACACCGGGCGTTCGGCGCAATCCCGCACAAGCCACGCTCGACATGGTGATGACGGCTGGCCACCCCGGCTCAGATATTGTGTTTACGGCCGGGCTGAACGGATTTCCAGCCGACGTGCCCGCCCTGATGACCGGGCGCGTCAACGCCGGAACCCCGCAGGAAGTGGTCGATTACCTAAACAAAGTCAGGGAATACGAACGTCCGTCGGCCGACGCGCTCTGGCGAAAGAACGTGCTGCACCTCAGCGGGGGCAAAACTCTGGCTGAAGCAGGCCAGTTTCGGCGGTTGGTGGACGGATACCGCGATCAGGTCGTGGCGCAGTTGCTGGGCGCACGGGTGAGCACATTGGCCAAAGCAACCGACAATCCCGTTGAACGAATCGACGTGGCCGGGCCGGTCAACGAAGGCGTGGGGTTGATGACGTTTTTCGGACATTCGGGGTTAGACGTTACGGATTTGGACATTGGTTTTTGCTCCAGCGATGCGTTCGGATACCGGAACAAGGGCAAATACCCGTTCCTGCTCATCAACGGCTGCGCCATCGGCAACTTCTTCTTTGGTCGGCCCACGCTCGCCACCGATTGGGTGCTGACGCCCGACCGGGGAGCCATCGCAGCCCTCGCCCATACCCATCTGGGATACGTGAGTTACCTGAACGAGTACACCACAACCTTCTATAACCTGCTCACCGACAGTACATCGCTGAACAAATCCATTGGTTATCTACAGCAGGAAACCATCCGGCGCGTATTGGCCCGAACGTCCGACGGGCAGGCATTGGCCAACTGTCAGCAGATGGTGTTGCAGGGCGACCCGGCCATCCGGCTCTTCCCGTTCGCCACGCCCAACTACGGCATTACCGCCGGAGGACTGACCGTTCGGGGTGCGGACGACGAGCCACTGACGACGAGAAGTGATTCGGTGCGGATTCGGGCCGTTGTCCAGAACAGCGGTCAGTACCGGCCGGGGCCGCTGCCGGTTCGGGTGCGCCGGTTTATTGATGGCCGCGAGTCGGGCGTGTTCAATCTGACGGCGCCCCGCAACGTTGCTTACCGCGACACCCTGACGCTGACTATCCCCAACCAACGGGAAGCCGGACCCAACCAATTTTCGGTGACGATTAATCCCGATGGTGCGGTGCCCGAAACCAACCAGTCCGACAACTCCGCCGACATCGACGTTACCGTTGCCGGGCGAGGGCCGGTACTGATTTACCCGCCCGATTCGGGGACCGTCAACACCCGGTCGGTACGGTTGGCGGCAGAGTCATTCGGTATCAGTGCCCGGACGTTTGAGGTAGAAGTTGATACCACCAGCCGTTTCGACAGCCCCGCGCTGATGACGCAACGGGTACTTGCCGGTGGGTCAATTGCGTATCCGGTGACACTGACCGGCCCCGCCCGCACTCGTTTCCACTGGCGCGTTCGGGCGGTGAACGACAGCGTGTGGGCGAACGCTTCGTTTTTGTTTGATCCGGCAAGCACGGCGGCTGGATTGCCCGAGGGTCAGATTCGATTGGCGGGCAAACTCCCCACCGACGTTCGGCAGGGCGACGTGGTGACGATTTCGGTGCAGTTCATAAACCTGAGTCCGTATCCGTTTGTCGACTCACTCATTGTCCGGCAAACGCTCTACGCGGCCGGGCTGACCAACCCCCAAACGATTGGGTGGACGGTGAAAGCACCAGTTGGCAGTGACACACTACGGGTTGAGACCCGGATTGCGACGGAACGTCTGCCGGGTATCAACCGCGTGTTGCTGACGGTGAACCCCCGGTTGCAACCCGAATACTCATTCCTGAACAACACCCTTGACCTGTTACTGCCGGTGCAGCCCGACGCCCTGGGACCGCTGCTCGAAGTCGCCATCGACGGTGCGCGTATTGACGACAACGCCGTTGTTTCGGCCCGGCCGGTGATCGACGTGCTCATCGCCGACGACAACCGCTCGTTGATCCGGCGCGACACGGCGGGCGTCGACTTGTACCTGCAACGGGCCGGACAGAACCAGCCCATCGACCAGCGCAATAACCGGCTGAACTGGCGCAGCGCAACTATGCAGCCTACCGGAGCCGACAACGTGTTTCGGATTCGCTACCTATCGGCAGACCTGAGCAAAGGAACGTACCGGCTGTTGGTTACGGCCCGCGACGCGGTTGGCAATCCGGCCACGCCCTACCGCGTGAACTTCCGGGTTGTGAACGAGCGCGGTCTGACCAACCTGACCGTGTCGCCAAACCCCTTCCGCGACCGGGTAGAGTTCACGTTCCAACTCACGGGGCGGCAGGCTCCTGATGCGCTGACAATCACCATCCGGGACCTGACCGGGCGTATTGTGCGGCAAGGGCGCATGGCCGGGCGAATCGGCCGGAACGAATGGATCTGGAATGGACAGTCCGATGACGGGGCATCACTTCCAGCCGGGCTATACCTCTATCACCTGACCATCAGCGACGACGGACATGACTGGCCCGTGGCCGATGGCGTGACCGAAACGTTGCGCGGCCGGTTGATTCTGACGCGCTGATTGGTACGGGCTGAGTTGAGAAGTTAGCGCTGTGATGGGTTACGGTCACTAACTTTTTGGGCTGTAAATCGAACAAGTCCGGTGCTCAACAAGTACTACCGGTCATAACTCAGCGACTATGAACACGTTACAGACAACCCGTCGGCCAACCGATGTGCTCAATGCCCTTCGGCTGCTCACGATGAGCCTGGTTATTGAATTATTGGCGTTTGCTTTTTCGGGCGATTACTCCATCGGTAGTATCATTGGCGTATTGGCTGGGGCGGCCCTCATCTTTTGGGTGCTCCGGCAGCTTCACGCGGGAGCCAACTGGTCGCGGTTCGTGATGGTGGGGCTGCTGACCCTCGGCGTGATTTTGGCCATTACGTCTTTCCGGGCCGAGTACGCGCAGCATCCCGGCACAACGGTAGTCAACGCCTTCTCGACTGCTATTTCGATTATTGCCGGGGTGTTGCTGTTTACCAAAAACAGCGGTCGGTGGTTTGGTCGGGGCGTTCGGCCGCTGCCGTGAGGTCTGGGTTTCATTTACCCCTCCCCATTGGGAGAGGGGCTAAAAACTGGCTGACGTAAAGCCCGGCCGCTGCCGTGGGGTGGTTCGTCCCCTTCATTGTTTCAGCAACCGCCCCGCACCCAGCAGTGCGCCGGTTTTGTCGTACACGGTCAGCACGTACTGCCCCGCCTGAAGTGCAGCCACCGACACGTCGCTGCCGGTAAGGTCGGCCCGGCGAACGATCCGCCCCGACGAATCCGTGATGTCTACCGACGTGGCCGGTCGTCCAGTCGACACGATCCGCACGGCGTTCTGCGCTGGATTGGGGTAGATACGAATGGCCCCACCGCGCTCCGGTTCCGTGCCCAGCACTTTCAACTGGCCGGTGGCGTAGGTGGTCAGGGCGTCGGTCATGCATGGCATGATCTGGGTCGTGCCCTTGCCGAACATTCCGAAACCGCCGTCCCACTCCCACCACGCCGACGGAATCTGAAATTTGCCCAGCGCGACGTAAATGGCTTCGGCGTGACGGCAGCGGCTGTCGGCGTCGGCGTTGAGATTAAACGACCCGAATTCACCCAGAAAAATAGGGACGTTTTTAGCCACCGACCAGTCTTTAGCCGCTTCGATCCGTCGGTAAATCACGTCGTAACTCGCTTCATTGGCGTAGTTGGCGATGGCTCCTTCCACCCACGTTCCTTTGGCCGACGCCGGGACGTTGATTTTGGTGGTCGCACCCGCCGGAAACGGGACGTTTTTCAGGTCGGGCAACCCCGCCCCGGCCCAGCTTGCGCCCTGGTGCGTGAACACGAACGGATCGTAGAAGTGAAAGGTATAAATGATGTTGGGATCAGCAAACGGCTCGGATTTGGTCATTGCGTCGCGGCCGTTCCAGTCGTGAAAGCCCACGATGAGCGTGTGGTTGGGTGCGATGGTCCGCACTGTCTGGATAAGCTGGGTGGCCTGCGTTCGCCAGGCAGCGGCCGTCATGTCGTGCGGCTCATTGCGGAGTTCAAAGATAACGCGCTCAGGGTCAGTATTTTTGTAGCGTTCAGCAATCTGCTGCCACAGCCACACGACGCGGGCGGTGCTGTCGGCTCCCTTGATAGAACCGTCGAACTCAACGTGGTGCAGGTCGATGATGGCCGTCAGGTTATTAGCCAATGCCCAGCGGACGAGCGAGTCAGGTACGGCCAAAAACTCCGGCGTCTCCCAGCGGTAGGGTTTGTCGATGCTGGCCCACGCCCCGAAGCAAATGGGTATCCGCACCGTTTTGAAGCCCGCCCGCGCGATGTCGGCCATGCGCTGTTTACGAACGGGTACTTCGCCCGGTTTCACGAAATCACTGAAATGTTTCGCCTTCGTACCGTTCCAATATCCTTCCAGATACGACAGGTTCATGCCCAGGCCTAAGCGGGTAGCCCGTTGCTGCGCAACCGTTTGAGCAACTGCGGACGTACCGGACAATGTTAACAGGAAAGCAATGATAAGGAATCGCATGGCGGATGGAGTGTTAACTATCC
>JAYTAC010000422.1:0-1350 GCA_043737755.1 Spirosoma sp. | reverse complement strand
AAGGCCAACCGGTTATCGATGTATTCCCACTTGATTTCGACGAAACGGACCTCCGTAAGCGCCTGGCGTACCTCATTCTAAAGAAAGACTATAAACGGGTCAGCCATGAGATCAGTACTGCGAAGAGACCCGGGATCCCGGCCGGAAAACGCTTGTTCGACGTGGCGATATCGCTGACAATTTTAGTAGCGATGTCGCCATTTTTACTCATTGTCGGGGCCTTGATCCGGTTCGACTCCAGAGGCTCTGTTTTCTACGTGTCGAAGCGGGTTGGCAGGGGCTACCGGCTATTTGACATGTACAAATTTCGGACGATGCGCACCGGGGCCGATGCCTTGATTACCGGAATGGCGTCCCAGAACATGTACAACCCGGCCTTACCCCAACCGGCTGCCGATGCAGTGTGTGAACGCTGTCAACTGGCTGGTACACCCTGCCAGCGCCCCCTCTTCGACGACGGTGTGCAGGTATGTGAAGCCCAGATTCAACAGATCAGAAAGGCGAAAGCCACGTTCATGAAGTTCAGGGAGGACCCTCGGGTAACGAAACTTGGCAAGTTCCTCCGTAATACCAGCATCGACGAACTACCCCAACTCATCAATATCCTCAAAGGGGATATGTCCGTTGTCGGAAACCGGCCTTTACCCGCCTACGAAGCCGAACGTTTAACGAGCATTGCTTACGCCCGGCGATTTACGGCACCCGTCGGCCTGACGGGTCTTTGGCAGGTTACCAAACGGGGCAAAGCAGACGTGTCGGATCAGGAGCGGATTCAACTGGACGTGCTGTATGCGAAAAATTACTCCTTCAAGACCGATCTGATCATTCTGATCAGAACAGTCAAGGCCGTTTTTCAGCGGGAGAATGTATGAAAACGGAACCGCTTGTTTCGCTGATCATCCTCAACTACAACGGGGCGGAGCTAACCTGTGCCCTGCTGAAATCCGTTCAGCAACTATCCTATGCCAACATCGAGGTTATTGTGGTAGACAACCATTCGGCCCGCAATCCGGCTCCTCTCATCCGGGAACAGGCGTTGACAAACACATTGGTTATTCTCAACAATGAAAATTTGGGGTTTGCCGGAGGTAACAACGTCGGCATTCGGCAGGCACGGGGTGACTTTTTCCTGTTTCTCAACAATGACACTGAGGTGACGCCAGACCTGATCGAACGGTTGCTGGAGCCGTTCAGCACCGACAGCAGCATTGGCGTTACGTGCCCCAAAATCCGGTATCACCAGCAGCCAGATCTCATTCAATATGCCGGCTACACCCCCCTCAACTCATTCACGGGTCAGGCGTGGGCCATTGGTAACCAGCAGGTAGACCGGGGGCAGTTTAACCGGGC
>JAYTAC010000421.1:0-3666 GCA_043737755.1 Spirosoma sp. | reverse complement strand
CTTCCAGCAAACGGGTCAGCGTGTGCTGATTCAATCGGCCGTCGAGACCGGTCCAATACGCGGTGGGCTGGCTCAGTACGTGCGTCACCGTAAAGCGCGATTTGCCATAAGCCTGCTCCATCGCGTCCAAATGCGCTTTGTAGATAATCGACTCCTGATTGCGGTTGCCATAGATGAGCCACACACGAGTACTCGGTTCAACGTGCAATGCTGATTTGGCCATCGAAAACAGGGGCGTAATGCCGCTGCCTGCACCGATCAGAATCAGCGTCCGGCGGTTTTGGGCGTCTAATTTCGGCACAAACGTGCCCATCGGCTCCAGCGTTTCGAGGATGTCGCCGGAGTGAATGCGTTCGCACAGGTAGTTGGAGACCAGACCACCCGGCACCCGCTTCACCGACACCGCCAGCGACACGTCGACGTGGGGCGACGATGCCATTGAGTACGACCGGCGCACTTTTTGGCCGTTGATATTAAGCAGAAACGTCAGAAACTGGCCCGGCAGGTAGCGGATTTCTTCGCTGATGGGGTGCCAGAAGGTTATTGTTACGGCGTCGGGCGTTTCCCGAACTACGTCTTTTACTTTCAAAAAATATCGTGCTGCCATTGTGTAGTTAGCGTGTTGTTTTTTTAACGCAGAGGAAGGGGAGAAAAGCACATAGGTCACGGAGTTTGCTTGAATTTTTCTCCGCGTTCTCCGCGCTTTTCTCTCCTTCCTCTGCGTTAAGAATTTTTTCTCAAAAATACGTCAAGCCCGTCATTTATGAAATTCGACCAATCGTTCGGCGGGGGCTTTGATGATGCGTCCCATCGCCAAATTGAGTGTTGAAGCGGCCCGTTGCAGCGGTTCGGCGAAGTAATGCGCCACCGAGCCAACGAAATGAACCGGCCACGCATCAGCTTCGGGAAACCGCCGGGCGTAGGTTGTCAGAAACAGCGTGAACGCATCCGTCACTAAACCAACGACGTGTGGATGAGCACTGTTTTCGGACAAAAACGGCGTGAATTGGGCAAAATACCGGTTCGGATACGGCTTCTGATAGGCGTTTTCAAGCAATGTCGGGCGGTCGAGAGCGTACCGGTCCTGGAAGGCGTCGCGCAGGTCGGCGGGGAGACGGTCCTGAAAAAAATCGCGGACGAGCGTTTTGCCGAGGTAGCCCCCGCTCCCCTCATCACCCAGCCAGAATCCCAGCGACTGAATACCCCGCGTAATCTGACTGCCGTTGTAGCAACACGCGTTGGACCCCGTTCCCAGAATGCAGACGATACCCGGCTCCCGGTCTGCTGCCGCCCGTGCCGCGCCCAGCATGTCGCTGTTAACGTCCACAGTTTGTGATCCCGGCAGCACGGCCCGCAACGCGTCGGCCACGATCGGGTTCACCGCCGGACCACTGCACCCGGCCCCGTAGAAATACACGTCCGACACGGTCGCGCCGTTCAGTTCGGGCAACAACTGCACCCGTAGCACATCGGCAATTTGCCCGGTCGTCTGGTAATACGGGTTGACTCCGTCGGTGTGAATGGCGCGGGCCGAACCGTTAGCGTCAGTGAGCCGCCAATCAGTTTTAGTCGAGCCGCTATCGGCGATGAGTCGGGACATTAGGATTTGGTTTGTGGTTCGTAGTTTGTGGTTGCTGACCGGAGGTTTGCAGGTGTGTTAGTCAATGAGGTCGTCTCAAACAGCATCCTGCTGTTTATGTTCGAGATTACTTCGCCAGATAATACGGCAACGCAAACAGCAGGATGCTGTTCGGGGCGACCTCGTCGCTAATCAAAAACCGAATGTTTTACACCAACTTCCCCACCACCGGAAACCGGGCGAATACCCAGTCGGCGTGGGGAGCGTCGGCGAGTTCGGCAGTGAGGTCCTGCCCCGCCCAATGTTCGTAGTGTTTGCCCATGCGCCACAGCCGCGACGCCGAAACGTCGTAGATGATGGTCTGATAAGCGCACCAGATTTCAGGCCGGTCACTGCCGTTGCGCAGGGCTAACTGGGAGCGGGTATAGGATATGAGCAGGGCGATGGATTCGGGCATTATGGCGTCCGGTGGGGCCGGTGAAATGAATTATTGGGCATCGTTTTTGCGGGTGACTACAAAATTAACGTAACTTTAGCCACTTCTGATTCTATGTACCAGTTAACCATGAGAAAGTCTTCCTTTATCGCTTTTCTTGCCGTAGTGACCTTATTTAACGGGCTGACGGGCTGCAAAAAACCGCAGGCAGCCCCCGTCTCGGAGCGTATCGCCAAAGTATGGACCGCCCAAAAAGTGGACGAAAACAGTGCTACGGTCTACACGCGGGGGGCTACAGCCAACGTTCGCAACTACTCCGCGTTCCGGCTCGACCTGAGTACCCCGCCCACGGTTCGCTACACCGACTTCGATGGTGCCACGACGACTTTCACGGGTCAGTATTCCGTACCGTCCGACAACCGTCTTGTGTTAACGGCGTTGACGCCCGTTCCGACCGGCACCAACGGCACGATTGAGTTCACCATCGGCAATCTCAGCGACAACAGCGTGACGCTGACCCGGACAACGCCAAGCCAGAAAACCGGCAACAGCACCAACGTCTACACGCTGTCGAACCCCTAAGATTTTTCGCAAATCAACCACAATAGTGAGCCGTTCCGTAGATCAAGCGGAACGGCTTTTTCAATTAATAGTGACCAGTTAGCAGCCAACAACTACCGCTGCAAACTGTTGACTGGTCACCGGACACTGATATGACTGATCTTAACACCCTCGGCGAAATTGGCCTGATCGACCGGATTCGGCAGGCAACACCCGCCCCCATTCACCCCGAAACCGTACTCGGCATCGGCGACGACGCGGCCGTGTTCGACTGGGGCGACGACTACGGCCTGCTCACGACCGACATGCTCGTGGAAGGCATTCATTTCGATTTAGCGTATGTACCGCTCAAACACCTCGGCTACAAAGCTGTGGCCGTGAACGTGTCGGACATTGCGGCCATGAACGGCCTGCCCACGCAAATTACCGTGAGCGTTGGCCTGAGCAGCCGGTTCCCCGTCGAAGCTGTCGATGAACTGTACGAGGGTATCCGGGCAGCCTGCGCGGGGTACAACGTCGATTTGGTGGGGGGCGACACGACTGCTTCACGCTCCGGGCTTATTATCTCGGTGTCGGTGCTGGGCAGAGTGCCAAAAGACCTCATCACCTACCGTAGCACGGCCCAAGTCAACGACGTGGTCTGCGTAACGGGCGACCTCGGCGCGGCTTATCTGGGCCTGCAACTGCTGGAACGCGAGAAGCAGGTCTTCTTGGCCGACCCGAACATGCAGCCCGAACTCTCCGAAGAGCGGGCGTATTTGGTGCAGCGTCAACTCCGTCCCGATGCCCGCACCGACATCATTTACGAACTCCGCGACCTCGGCATCCGGCCCACCGCCATGATCGACATCTCGGACGGATTAGCCTCCGAACTGCTCCACCTCTGCCGACATTCGGGCACGGGCGCGGTTATTTTTGACGAGAACATTCCCATCGACGATCAGGCACTGCTTGCTGCCGACGAGTTCAAAATCAGCCCCATCACGGCCGCGCTGAACGGGGGCGAAGACTACGAACTGCTGTTCACAGTCCGCCCGCAGGAGTTCGAGAAACTATCGGCCAACGCCCGCATCACCGCCATCGGCTACCT
>JAYTAC010000420.1:0-3668 GCA_043737755.1 Spirosoma sp. | reverse complement strand
CAAAGAGCACATGCACCGCAAAACCCCGTTCCCGCAGCAAGGCAATCGTGCCGCCACAGCCCAGCGACTCGTCGTCCGGGTGGGGCGCAATGACCAGCACGTTGCCGATTGTGCCAAGATCATCCGGGTTGATTGGCCGGGCCAGTTCGTCCAAAAAATGTGCCCTGTCAATGCCAGAGGTCATGGCCATTGGTTCCGTTTTTGAGCACAAACTGCCCGATGTCGGCGAGGGTAGCGTCGGGAGCGGGCTGGCGCAGGTAAAACGTCAGGTCGCGGTGGATGCGCTCGAAAGGCAACGGCCGCATCAGCCCCCGCGCCCCCACCGACCGTTCGGCAAGCTGCATCACCCGCAGGCAAATTTCCTCGATGGCCGTGCGGGTCATGTTGGCGTAGGCCACCGTCCGGTCGGCTTCGTCCCCGCGTGTCCGCCACTCGTCGGCTTTTCGGCCAGCAGTGTCGATCCACTGATTTCCCGACTCAATCAGGTACGCCATTTCGGCCAGACGGGTTTTCTGGAACATATCGTCAATGCGACCCATCGAGGTTAACAAGGCCCGCGTTGCGTCGAAGAGTGCTTCGGCCCCGCCCAACTGCACGGCTGCGAATCGGATGGCTCCCCCGCTGAAGTGGGGTTGTCGGAAATAATCGCCGGGGTGCCCCAGCAGATCATCGTCGCCCAGCTCAACGCCCGTAAAATCGAGTTTGTAACTTACCGACGCCCGCATTCCCAGCGGCTGCCAGAACCGGCTGTCCTGCGGAATGGCCTTCACGCGTTCGGTCGGAATGACGCACATCTGCCAGCCAGTTTGTCCGGCCCCGATCAATTCGCCGGTCACGAGCGGTCGCCCGATCCAGCCCGAGCCGGAGCAGAACGTTTTCGACCCTTCCAGCACGTACCGGCCATTGCCGACGGCATGGATGCGGATACCGTCGTTGGCCTGGGTGTTCCAGACGCTGAGCAGACGCTGGTGCTGTAGTACATCGGCATACCAGGCTCTTTTTTGCTCCGGCGTGGCGTATAACCTAATCAAATTCAGCGCGTTGACGTGCCCCTCGTAAACCCGGCCAACCGCCAGATTCCCCGTTCCGATTCGTTTCAGCACCTGTAGCAACCCGCCCGTATTCGGTAACTGATCGTCCAGATCGCCACCGGGAAGCGTCACCGCCAGTAATCCTGCATCGGCTAACCAGCCAAACACCTGCTCAGGAAACACGCCCTCGTCGTCGGTGTCGGGGGCGGCATCGGCAACCTGTCCGATCAGGATATTCATCTTCGCCGGGTCGGTCAACCACGACGAATGCGTTGCGGCTGCGCGGTCAGCCAACGTTTGTATCGGTATCATAGCTGACGAAATCGGTTAATCAGCGAAATTGTTCAGGTTTCCTAACGCCATTTTTTCGTACCTTTGCGGGAAATTTGTCCAGTATCAATGGCTTCGTTTAATCCGGTTAAGATATTTTCGGGGAGTCAATCCACCTACTTAGCCGAAAAAATTGCGCATCACTACGGCAAGGAACTCGGCGGCTACACCTGTCGGCGGTTCAGCGACGGCGAAATGTCGCCCAGTTTTGAGGAGTCGGTGCGGGGCTGCGACGTGTTTCTGATTCAGTCGACCCCTCCCCCCGCCGATAACCTGCTCGAACTGCTGCTGATGGTCGATGCCGCCCGCCGGGCCTCGGCGCACTACGTCACGGTTGTTATCCCGTACTTCGGCTATGCCCGGCAGGATCGCAAAGACAAGCCCCGCGTGGCTATTGCCGCCAAGTTGGTCGCTAACATGCTGGCCGCGTCGGGTGCCGACCGCCTGATGACGATTGACCTCCACGCCGGGCAAATTCAGGGATTTTTCGATTTTCCGGTCGACCATCTCGAAGGCACATCCGTATTTGTGCCCTACATCAAAGACCTGAACTTGGAAAACTTGGTGGTGGCGTCGCCCGACGTGGGCGGTGCCAACCGCGCCCGCAACTTCGCCCGGTTCTTCAACGCCGACATCGTGCTGTGTGACAAACACCGCAAACGGGCCAACGAAATCGCGTCGATGCAGGTAATCGGCGACGTAGAAGGAGCAAACGTGGTGCTGATCGACGATTTGATCGACACGGGAGGCACCATCGCCAAAGCCGCTCAGATCATTCTGGAAAAAGGGGCACTGTCGGTGCGGGCCATCTGCACGCACCCGGTCATGTCGGGAAGGGCGTACGAAAATATTGCCAATTCCGTGCTGGAAGAATTGGTCGTGGCCGATACGCTGCCAATGCACCAGTGTAATGCCAAAATCAAGGTGCTGTCGGTGGCTGAGTTGTTTGCCAAGGCCATTGGCCGCATCCGGGATCATGAATCTATTAGTTCCTTGTTCATACGGTATTGACGTATTTATGGCTTTCAGGCCGTATCTCGTTACTGCCAATTTTTTAATCAGTAAAAAATACGGACTGAAGTCCGTGATACACAAATGAAAAAACTCGAGATTGTAGGGTATCAACGAGCGAATCTCGGCCGCACGGAATCACAGGCGATTCGGGCCGAGGGCAATGTTCCGTGCGTATTGTATGGCGGTCAGGATCAGGTGCATTTCTACGCCCCGGCTATTCTGTTCCGTGACCTGATTTATTCGCCCAATATTTACGAGGTAGCTCTAAACATCGAGGGTGCCGAGTATCGGACGATTCTTCAGGAAGCGCAGTTTCACCCCGTCAGCGATGTGCTGCTCCACGCCGACTTCCTGCTGGTTGCCGATGGGAAAGCCATCAAAATTGCCGTTCCCGTTCGCACCATCGGTACGGCTCCGGGCGTTCAGAAAGGTGGCAAATTAGTGACCCGTGTGCGCAAACTACGCGTGAAGGGTATCATTGAAAACATCCCCGATTTCATTGATGTCGACGTGTCCCAGCTCGATCTGGGTAAGTCGGTACGGGTGAGTCAGATTCCCGTATCGGGCATCGAGATGCTGGAAGAAGCCACGAACCCGGTTGCCAGCATCGAAATTCCGCGTGCCCTGCGTGGTACGGTTGCGGCCAAGTAATCGGGCGGCTGAAAAGCCGGATTCAGTACGACTAATAGATACAAAGGAAGCTCTCCCAACGCCGGGAGAGCTTCTTTTGTGTTTGGCCCGTGCCGGTTACAGTGCGCCCGTGACGCCTAATTCGGTCAGTGTTCTTTTAATGGCCGCTACCCGCTGCAACCGCTCCAGTTCGATGGGGGGAGCCACCCGCTCGCGGCAGTCGACCGCCCGGCAGCGTTCGCACGATTCGTTTACTTCCCGGCGCAGCAGCGACGGATCGTTCAGAAACCGAATGCGCGACCGCGACGCGTCGTTGAGCAGCACCCCCAGCGAGACGCTGTGGGTAAGGTGACGGATGGGCGTCAGAGGGCGGGCGTAGGTGAAAAAGAAATAGGTGTTCTGCGAGTCGATGTAGTCCGATACCTGCGCCCGCAGCAACGGTTCGCGATACGTGTTTTGCCGGAGCACGTCATCCAATTCATACAAGCTCGTTAGCGAAACCCAGCGTCGGCAGTAGTGTTCCTCGGCCGTGCCGTGGGGATTGTGCAGGTGCGACAGATGAATTTCGCGGGTCATGTTCACAACGGGACTCTCCAATTCGTGCTCCAGACGCAGAAAAACCACGTCCTCGATCCCGAAATCGTGGGGCAGCAGGTTACTCAT
>JAYTAC010000419.1:0-3679 GCA_043737755.1 Spirosoma sp. | reverse complement strand
GGTAATAGGCTTCGAGCGAGTCGGGCACGTCGAGGTGAATGACCGTGCGCACGTCGGGCTTGTCGATGCCCATCCCGAAGGCGTTGGTCGCCACTACGACCCGCGTTTGGTTTTGAATCCACGCGTCCTGTTTGGTCGACCGCTGCTCGTTGGTCAGTCCCGCGTGGTAGAAGTCGGCAGCAATGTTTTGCCGGGCGAGCATCTGGGCCACCTGCTGGGTTTGCTTGCGGCTTCGGACGTAGACGATGGCACTGCCCGGCACCCGTTCCAGAATTCTGAGCAGTCGGTCTTCTTTGTTTTCCTCCAGCATGACCGAGTAGGACAGGTTCGGGCGGGCGAACGTTTGCCGGAACACGGCCGGTGTACGCATCGCTAACTTGTCCACGATGTCGGTCTGTACGTCGGGCGTGGCGGAGGCCGTCAGGGCGATAATCGGCGTGTCGGGGATAAACGCCCGGAACTCGGCGATTTGCAGGTAGGGTGGCCGGAAATCGTAGCCCCAGGCCGACACACAGTGCGCTTCATCAACGGCTAACAGACAAACGGTCATCAGCTTGGCCCGTTCGATAACGATTTCGGTGCGGAGCCGTTCGGGGGAGAGGTAGAGGAATTTGGTGTTGCCGTAGATGCAGTTGTCGAGGGTGGTGTCGATTTCGCGGTAGCTCATGCCCGAGTAGATGGCCGCTGCCGGAATGCCCCGCCGACGCAGTTGCCCGACCTGGTCTTTCATGAGCGCGATGAGGGGCGTGACGACGATGCACACGCCCTTCATGGCTAATGTGGGCACCTGAAAGCAAATGGACTTGCCCCCGCCGGTGGGCATCAGCACGAGTGCATCCTGCCGGGAGAGCACCGCGTCGACCACATCGTCCTGCATGGGCCGGAAGGCATCGTATCCCCAAAACTGCTGTAAAATCTGGCGGGTGGTCATCTGTGCAAATTTACATCGCCGAAAGACAAATCGGGTGCGGGTGTGTTTTACGTTTGTACCTCATTAGTCGACAACGACCCCTGAAAAGCGATGATCCAGAAAGTTATCAAGTCCGATGAAGAATGGCGGCAGCAACTGACGCCGGAGCAATACCGGGTGGCCCGCAGCAAAGGAACGGAGCGGGCGTTCTCGGGCGAGTATTGCGAAGCCCACGACCCCGGCCTGTATGCCTGCGTGTGCTGCGACACCGAGTTGTTCGAGTCGACGACCAAGTTTGAGTCGGGCACGGGCTGGCCGAGTTTTACCGAACCCATTGACGAAGAGCGCATTCGGCGGGAGAAAGACTACACCCACGGCATGACCCGCGTAGAGGTGTTGTGCAACGTGTGCGACGCTCACCTCGGCCACGTGTTCAACGACGGCCCCCGGCCAACGGGAATGCGCTACTGCCTGAACTCGGTGTCGCTGGTGCTGAAACGCGCCGAACTATCGAAATAAGCCACCCACGGGCTGGATGCGGGCAATCGGACGCGACGCTGTTCGTTATTGTTCGGTTGCCCGCATCCGGTCTCTACCAAACCAACACAATCACGCATCGCCCTACTTTTACAAAATCTACATGTTTTATCGGAGTTTATTAGCCTGGCCCCTCCGGGCTGCGCTTGCGGTGGTTTGGTGTATGTCGGCCGGACTTCTGCTGCCGTCCCCGACACAGGCGCAGGTCACTGCCCCGCGAACGGCCAAATTAAGCGGAGCGACACCTCCGGTCTCATACGCCCAGTTTGCCCGGCAACTGCACACGGTTCTGGAGGTCCCCAAAACGATCTGCTACAAGACTGAACGCGACGCATTTACGCGGATTTTGCCGTCCGATGCGTTTCTGAACGGACGCCGGAACCCAAGGGCACGGCTGGCACCCACGGCTCAGTTTATCGTTAGCTACACCGGTTTCACGCCCGAGGCCCAGGCCGCCTTTCAGTACGCCGTCGACATCTGGTCCAGCATTTTGGTGTCGCCCGTGCCGATTCGCATTCAGGCCAACTGGGTTCAGCAGGACCGGGGCGTTCTGGGGTCGGCCGGACCAACGGCTATTCGGGTTGGTTCCGACGGCACTCAAAAAGCAAACGGTATTTACGCCATCGCGCTGGCCGAAAAAATTGCCCGGCGACAACTCAACAACCCTGCTGATGCGGATATAAGCGCGGATTTCAACCGCAACAACAACTGGTATTATGGCACTGACGCGAACCCACCCGCCGGGCAAACGGACTTAGTGTCGGTGGTGCTGCACGAAATAACCCACGGAATCGGCTTCATCGGGTACTTCAGTGCTCCCGAAAACGGCAGCACGGGCCAGTATTTATCGAACGGCTTTCCCGGCGTGTATGACCATTTCATCGAGAACGCCCAGGCACAGCGCCTGGTCACGTCGCAGGAGGCTTTCCCCGATAACTCGACGGCTCTGTTTCGCCAGTTTACGGGCAATAATCTGTTTTTCAACGGTCCGATTCTGCGGCAGAACACCGGTCAGCGGGCCAAACTCTACGCGCCGTCGACTTTTGACCGGGGGTCGAGCCTTTACCACCTCGACGAAAATACCTATCCGGCCCAAAACCCCAACTCGCTGATGACGCCCCAGTTGGCCAATGCCGAAGCGATTCATTCGCCGGGACCGTTAGTGCTCAACATGCTGGTCGACATGGAGTGGAAAACAACGTCGGTGCTGCACGAGCCATTGGCCAGCAGCGAAGACGTTAAGGACTTGGTATTTAGCGTCCGCGTCATCAGCGATACCACGCTGGCCGCTGGCTCGGTGCGGCTGTTCTACCGGAAAGGTCCGTCTACCGCAACTGATTCGACGTTTATTGCCATCACGCCCATTCGCGTCGGCACCACCGACGAATACCGCTACACGTTGCCAGCGGTTCAGGCGCAGGGCGACATCCGGTATTATTTTCGGGCGCAGGACGCGTCGGGCCGGACCTTCACCAACCCCGGTAAACTGCCCGCCGGTCAGCAGACGCTGCACCGCGTTCAGGTCGGGCCGGACAATGTGCCGCCCACGGTTCGGTTCAGCCCGCCCAAAAACTTTATTTTCACGACGACGCTGCCCGATAGTCTGCCGATTTACGTGACCATCTCCGACGACCGGCCAACGGGTATCGACACGGCATACGTGGAATACCAAGTGAACGGACAGGCCCGACCCGCGCTGCCGCTGCGCTACAATCGCGGGCGCATCAACGGTGTTCTGTACGATAGTCTGTACATCAACCGGGTTAATTTTCCGGTTAACTCGCTGACCGTGGGCGACCGGCTCACCTACCGGATTGTAGCGCGGGACTCGTCGCGGGCCAGAAATCAGACCATCAATCCGGCAACGGGTTTCTACGAACTGGCAGTAGTGGCTCCGCAGGCTCCCCGCGACCGATATGTTACCACGTTTCAGGACGCTGCGGTCGCCACCGATTTTGTCGGATATGGCTTCGGCGTTGCTACGCCGACGGGTTTCGCTAACCCGGCCGTCCACTCCGAACATCCCTATCGAAACGGTAGCGACTACCGGTTTCAGAGTAACTATGAATACGTGCTGCTGGCTCCCATCACGCTCAAACCCAATGCCGACAGTGCGGTAATGCGCTACGACGAGGTGGTGCTGGTGGAGCCGGGCGACCCCGGAAGTCGGTTTGGGGGTGATGACTTTTACGACTATGCGATTGCGGAAGGCTCCGGCGACAACGGCCGAAC
>JAYTAC010000418.1:0-1363 GCA_043737755.1 Spirosoma sp. | reverse complement strand
TGCAGACGGTAACGCACCGGCAGTTATTTTTTCAGCACGTAGCCCAGACCTCCGATTTCCCCTTAGCGTTGGAAATCGACCGGGCCGAAGGGGTGTATATTTATTCAACGGTAGGACCAGACGGGCAGTCAAAACGCTACACGGACCTGATTTCGGGTATTGGCGTGAGCAACGTCGGCCACCGGCACCCGCACGTGCTGGAGGCCATCCACCGGCAGTTGGACAAGTACCTGCACCTGATGGTCTACGGCGAATACGTGCAAACATCCCAGACGCAACTTGCTCAGGCACTGGCCGATACGCTGCCCGCCGGTCTGGACAATGTATACTTCACCAACTCCGGCACCGAAGCCGTGGAGGGAGCCATGAAGTTGGCCAAACGCTATACGGGTCGCACCGAAATCATCTCGTGCATTAATTCCTACCACGGAGCCACCCAGGGCGCACTTTCCCTCTCCGGCGACGAGAATTTCAAGCGCAACTACCGCCCGCTCCTGCCCGGCATCCGCCACATTCATTTCAACAACTGGCTTGACATCGAACGGATCAGTTGCAGGACGGCCGCCGTCGTGATGGAAGTAGTAGCGGCCGAAGCGGGCATTCGCGTTCCCGATGCGGGGTATCTACAGGCCGTTCGTCAGCGATGTACGGACGTGGGCACATTGCTGATTTTCGACGAAATTCAAACGGGTTTTGGCCGGACCGGGACGTTCTGGGCTTTTGAGGACGCCGACGGATTTGGTACGGCGGTCGTACCCGACGTGCTGCTGTGCGCCAAAGGCATGGGGGGCGGGATGCCCATCGGCGCGTTCATCAGTTCGGCGGAAGTGATGAGCGTGTTCAAAAACAATCCGATCCTGGGGCATATCACCACCTTTGGCGGGCACCCGGTGTCGTGCGCGGCTTCATTAGCCACGTTGCAGGTTATCCGGGAGGGGAAACTCCACGAGCAGGCCGAAGCCAAAGGGCAGTTGATCCGGCAGTTGCTGGTTCACCCGGCCATCAAACAAATCCGGGGCAAGGGCCTGATGCTGGCCGTCGAGTTCGAGTCATTCGCCGTGCTCAAACCCATCATCGACCGGGCCATCGCTGGCGGAGTTATCACCGACTGGTTCCTGTTCTGCGACAACTCGATGCGCATCGCCCCGCCATTAATCATCACCGACGATCAAATCCGGGAAGCCTGCGCGGTGATTCTGGACTCGATTGGGTAAACCAGTAAAGTGCAGAGCAATAGAGTAATGCCATAACTTGGAGTTATGGCATTAAGTACTTAAGCAGAATTAACGCTCACATTATTTAGCGTGTTCTTGATAATAAGTTTTTTGAAGTTGATAACGTATGTTGAGCCGTATCCCTTGAA
>JAYTAC010000417.1:0-3689 GCA_043737755.1 Spirosoma sp. | reverse complement strand
AAAGCGGGTCGTATTACGAATCGGGCAGGACAAGTAACGGTGCGGAGGAATCGGACGTGGTTATTTTTTCGAGTGATGCCAACCGGCTTTTCAACTCAGCGAGCAAGTCCTCGCTGAGCACCTGCGAACAGCCCCTCAGCAACTGCCTCCCATGAACGGCCAGCAACCGGCGGTCGGCATTGTCGGGCAGGGTCAGGGCAATGTCACTCAACGCCCGCAGAATCCGCAGGCTAACGGCTACGTCGGCTCGGGCATACAGTCGGATCTGTTCAAAAGCGGATTCCAGCAGCCGGTCGAAACCAACGTATGGAATGCTGACCTGCAACACGCCGGGCGGATCGTAAAAATTGGTGCGGGGCGCTTCTCGGGCGGCAAAATGAATCAGCACGCTGCTCAACTGGTCGATGCAGTTGATGGCCGTGCTGGGGTCGTTGACGGCGGGTGAGATCGCTTTCAGGGTAATATCAACTAATTGCAGAACGCCAAATTCAATATCCTGCTCTAAGGTCCGGGTAGGCCCGAGCCTGAACGCCCGGCGGAGATCGACACTCATGCCAGGGGTGAGTGCTTTGGGTTTGGAGATGGTCAGCAGCGGTACGTCTGCCGGTACAAAATGACCAACCCGCCGGAGCACCCGCACACTGAGCCGGTGCGCTTTGGCGATGCCCCGCAACTGAGTGGCATCGATGGTCCGCACGTAGCCCGAAACAACCCCCGGCACGGGCATTTCCCGGGGGTCGGGGTCGCCGGGCGGGCCTTCCTGCCAGGCATCGGCCCGGCGGGGGTGCGGCATCATCCCGTCGATCATCGCTTCGGTTTCGCGGGCAATGCGGTCTACGATGTAATTGACGCTGATGGCCATGGAGATGTGGTGAATGAAAAACAGCAGCCAGCCCACGCAGGCCACCGACAGGATCATGGCTCCCAGCACCGTCAGGACGGGCGAGAAGGGCATCGGTATTGTTCGGGCAGCTGGCAGAGCGGCTATGCAGTACAGAAACGTACCCAGATAAATGCCCAGCGTCTGCTGCGTAACTAAGTCGCTGACAAACGTGGTAATGATGCGTGGCGAAAATTGCATGGACGCCAGCGTCAGCGTCATGAGCAGAATGGCAAACACGATGGCCACGACCGTCATCATCGAGGTGGCAATGCTGCTCAGGATAATCTGAGCCACCTGCGGACCGGCGTTCGAGGGAAACAGGAAGGTGGGTATCCAGCTACTGCTGGCGGGGTATAGTTCCTCCACCGCTGACAGTCCCGCGCCCAGCCCGGCCAGCGCGAGGGCAATGATTGCCGGCCGAATCAAAAAACCGCCCCGTAACGTAAACAGGACGTGTCTGAGATAGGCAGATAAGCGTTGATTCAGCATCGAGCAGACAAGACCCAGGATAAAAAGCAAACCCGTTATGATAAGCGCAGTGTGTCGGATGTGTGATGCCGAACAATTCACAACTCGACAGCCCCATAACCAATGAACGACACCGCTGTTGGGGCGGTGTCGTTCAGCAGTATTAGAAGCTAATCGCCAAACTCGTTGTCAGCGACGTATTGGTTTTGCTCAGACCATTGTCCGTTTCAAAAATGGCGTCTTTGCTGTTATACACTTTGCCTTCAATGCGGAATAGTGCATTCGGCAGAATGGCGTAATCGTAGTTGAGCGAGTAGCCGAACGTCTGAAACCCGTTGGGTGTACCGGTCCCAATGATGACGCCGTTTTTGTCGTCATAGTACTCAATACGGCCAGCCACGTAACTCTTGTCACTGGTAGCGAGCCGGGCAATGATGACGGGGGTGTACCAGACGTAGCTGCCGTCGCCCACGCGCCGTTCGCTGCGACTGTCGATAACCGGCTTGCGGTCCGAACCAATGTCAAACCCCAGCGTCACGCCAAACTTGCCGGTAGGATTGATGATGGCGTAGAAATTGTTGTAAAACCGGCCTTGCTGAAGCGAATCCGGCCGGTCGGAGCCGAGGAAACTACTCCAGTTGAGGGTCAGCTTCGACGACGGGCGGTACTGCACCTGCGTACTGACCGAGGGGCCGCTGTAGCCCGGCAGTTTGGCTACCCGCTGCCAGCCATTGGTCACCATGCCCAGCAGTGTCAGTTTGGCGTCCGGGGTGTTGTAGGTCAGTTTCGCGCCCGACAGGTAATAGGGCGAGTTTTCGGCCACAAGGCTGCGCGTCAGCGTCCAGCAGTCTTTCGAGATCGCGCTCTCGAAGCCGATGTGCGACGCAAAAATACCCGCGTCGAGCCACAGGTCCTTCGTTCGGCTCAGTTTGACGCCCGCATTGGCTTCAAAGATGTTCTTTACCAAATCCTGTTCGGCTGCGTAGTTATACTGCGCGTACGTACCGACCTGAATGGCTAAGTTGCCCCGCACCCGCTCATTTGCGTAAGCCGCCTTGATGAAGGCTACATTGACGTTTACCTCGCGGTTGCGCTTGTGGTTATACAAAAAGCCGGGGCGTTCCTGATTCGTTTTCGGGGCCGTGAAGTCGTGGGTGTAATACGCTTCAACGTAACCGGTCAACGTCAATCCCGAACTGTTTGACCCGGCCGTAGCAATTGCTGCACTTGTTGTATCGGTGACCGGTACGCTGACAGCCGACCTTGTCGTTCCGGTAGTGTCAGTGGCCGACGTTCCGGCAGTGTTCGTTGCCTGACCAAATGAAGTGACGAATGCCACCGACAGGGTGACGAGTGAACTAACGATTTTTTTCATAATCAGAGTTGAGCCGATTTTACGGTTCTGCGGTTTTGTTGTACTCAAAAATCTTTACTGGGACCATCCAGTCTGGGACAAAAACTCCGCAATGGGACCGATGGCTAATGACGGAAAGGAACTCAACGCGCCGATGATGATGATAACGGCCGTCAGCAGCAACCCAAACGTCCACGACTCGGTGGGGAGCACACCCATTGTAGGTGGGGCGTAGCGTTTCTCGAACAAAATACCGGCAATGGCCAGCGGTCTGATTGTGGGAATGAACCGTCCGAAGAACATAACAAACGCCGTTGACAGGTTCCAGTAGGGTGTGTTGTCGCCCAGTCCCTCGAAGCCCGATCCGTTGCCGACCGCCGACGACACGTACTCGTACAGCATCGTCGTGAATCCGGGCGGGCCGGGCGGTCGGGCGTTCCCGTTGCTCAGCCAGCCGATATCGGGGTTAGCGTTCTGAATGGTCACCGCCAAACCCGTTGCGCCGAGATAGAGCAGGGGCAGCACGACAATCACGAACGACGCAATCTGAATCTCCGGGATTCCCACTTTCTTGCCCAGCAGTTCGGGCGTCCGGCCAATCATCAGACTGCCGATGAAAATGGCGATGATGATGTACAGGAACATGTACAGAAAACCCGTACCTACTCCGCCGTAGAACGAATCCAACTGCATCCCCAGGAGCGTGAACACGCCCGAAAGCGGGGTGTAGCTGTCGTGCATCGACGTGAGCGTTCCCGCCGGAATCACAATATTTACCCCGCACCAGAACGCGGACGCTACCGTGCCAAACCGCATCTCCTTACCCTCCAAATTACCCTCCAAACTCCCCACCGGGCGGAGGGCCGCCCCCGTATCGATACCCAATTGATTAATCGCCGGGTTGCCAGCCAGTTCCTGCTGAATGATCGGGATGGTCAGGGCCAACCAGCAGCCCGTCATGATCGTGAACAGGATGATGCCCAG
>JAYTAC010000416.1:0-3692 GCA_043737755.1 Spirosoma sp. | reverse complement strand
TCGGGGCGACTTCCGGTCGGGTTACTACCGCGATCAAACGTTTGTGGCCGCGCTGGGTGAGCTGCGCTGGACCGAGTTTTTCGCGCAGCTCTACGCCCATACTGACACTGCCGCCGACCCTAACACGGCCGGACGGGCCATGAACGGCCATTATGCTACGCGCTGGCTCGATGAGCAAGGAATGTGGCGTAACCAAACCGAACTCTATAACTCAGCCTCCGACATTGCGCCCACGGCCGGTCAGCTTCCACGGGCACTTGGCCTTGCCTACGCGTCCAAGCTATTCCGGGCTAACCCGGCCCTAAACAATCTGACCAATTTTTCGCGCCGGGGCAACGAAATCGTTTTCGGCACCATCGGCGACGCGTCCACCTCGCAGGGCATGTTCTGGGAAACCATCAATGCCGCCGGGGTATTGCAGGTGCCGCTGCTGATGTCGGTTTGGGACGATGGCTACGGCATTTCGGTGCCGGTGGAGTACCAGACTACCAAAAGCAGCATCTCCAAAGTGCTGGCCGGTTTTCAGCGCGATTCCTACGACAAAGGCTTCGAGATTTTCACGGTGAAAGGCTGGGACTACCTTGCTTTGCTGGAGACCTACCAGCAGGCCGCTCACATCTGCCGGACTGAACACGTGCCGGTACTGGTTCACGTGCAGGAACTAACTCAGCCGCAGGGCCATTCAACGTCCGGCTCGCACGAACGCTACAAATCGAAGGAACGCCTGACGTGGGAAGCCGGGCACGATTGCAACCGGACCTTCCGGCAATGGATTCTGGAAAATGGCTACGCAACGAACGACGAACTGGAAACCGTTGAAACCGACGCCAAACAGGTTGCCAAGCAAGCCCGTATCGACGCCTGGAACGCGTATCAGCAGTCGATGAAGGGCGATTTTGACGAAGCTGTCGACCTGCTACAACAAACGGCCCGGCACCACCCGAAATCGGCCGACCTGATGGCCATCCGGGAGGAACTGCGCAAGAACACAACGCCCCTGCGCCGGGATGCCGTGTCGGCCGTGCGCAAAGCCATCCGGCTGCTGCGCACCGACAACGGAAATACCCGGCAGGCACTGAAGGTCTGGCTCGACCGTACCAACGAAGAAAACGGGGATCGCTTCAATTCGCACCTGTACAGTCAGTCGGTGGAGTCGCCGATGCGGGTCGAAGGCGTTCCGGCTCGCTATGGCGATAATGCGCCCTTACTGGATGGTTATCTGCTGATGCAGCATTACTTCGACGGTCTGTTTGCCCGCGACGCCCGCATGGTAGCACTGGGCGAGGACGTGGGGCAAATCGGCGATGTAAACCAGGGCTTTGCAGGATTGCAGGAGAAATACGGCGAGATACGCATCACCGACACCGGCATCCGCGAGACGACTATTATCGGTCAGGGCATCGGGTTAGCCATGCGCGGGCTGCGTCCCATTGTCGAAATCCAGTACCTCGACTATATATTCTACGCCTTAGCCACGCTGACCGACGACCTCGCGACGCTCCACTACCGCACCAAAGGCGGGCAGAAGGCTCCGCTCATCGTCAGGACGCGGGGGCACCGGCTGGAAGGCATCTGGCACTCCGGATCGCCGATGGGTGTGCTGCTCAACAGCTTGCGGGGAATGCACATGCTGGTGCCCCGCAACATGACGCAGGCAGTCGGTTTCTACAATACACTTGTCAAAGGCGACGACCCGGCCCTGATTATCGAATCGCTGAACGGTTACCGGCTGAAAGAGAAACTGCCCGATAATCTCGATGAATTCTGCCTGCTGCTGGGGGTGCCGGAAATTCTGCGCACCGGCACCGACGTGACGGTTGTCACGTACGGTTCCATGTGCCGGATTGTGCTGGAAGCCGCTGACCAACTCGCCCAAATGGGCATCAGTGCGGAAGTTATCGACGTGCAGACGCTGTTGCCCTTCGACGTGCATCATTCCATAGCGGAGTCGATTGAACGGACAAACCGGGTGGTATTCGCCGACGAAGACGTACCCGGTGGCGCATCGGCCTACATGATGCAGCAGGTCGTGGAATATCAGAACGCATACCAACATCTGGACTCGGCCCCGCGAACGCTGTCGGCCAAAGCGCACCGCCCGCCCTACGGCTCCGACGGGGACTATTTCAGCAAGCCCAGCGTTGACGACGTAATCGAAACGGTATACGCGCTGATGCACGAATCTGACCCGGCGCGGTATCCGGAAATTTAAAAAGCGTTAAACGCAGAGTTAGGAGAGAAGAGCGCAGAGGTCGCTGAGTTTTCTCCCCTGACTCCGCGCTTTCCTCTCTTAACTCCGCGTTTAATTTGCAATGTCCTACTTCAACGATATCCAGTCCGGCATCCGAACGACGCTCAAAGGGCTGAGCCTGACGTTTCGGCACCTGCGCAACGCTACGCACCGGCGGACGCCGGAGGGTATTGCCAGCGACAACTACTTCGATCTTCAGAACGGATTAGTCACGCTGCAATACCCGCACGAGCAACTGCCGGTCCCCGATAATGGCCGCTACCGGCTCCGCAACGAGATCGACGACTGCATTGTCTGCGATAAATGCGCCAAAGTATGCCCCGTGGACTGCATCACCATCGACGCCATCAAAGCCACGGAGGAAGTCGGGCGGGCGTCGGACGGGTCGCCAATCCGGTTGTACGCGGCAAAGTTCGACATCGACATGGCCAAATGCTGCTACTGCGGCTTGTGCACGGTCGTTTGCCCGACGGAATGCCTGACGATGGACAAGAAGTTCGACTACAGTGAGTTTGACCTCGGCAAGCTAACGTATCAATTTGCCGAACTGACGCCTACCGAAGCCGATGAAAAACGGGCCTTGTATGAGCAGTTCGTTCTGGAGAAGGAAGCCGCTAAAGTGGCACAGGTGACGGCGAAGGTGATCCCAACTACCGTTGACGTCGACGCCCCGGCCACAGTGAAGAAACCCGTTTTCCGGCCAACAGCGAAACCGGCATCTACGCCGAAGCCCCCACCCGACCCGATGGCTAACTCGACCGATGGGGCCATTGCCCATCCGCTGACCGACGCCACACCCGACGAGATGCAGCAGATTGCGCAGGGCGGTCTGGAGACAACGAAGAAACCCGTTTTCCGACCCACGCGCAAGCCCCCAACATCAGACCCTGCCGAGCCGGAAACACCGACACCGATGATTGCGCCGGAAGTTATCCAGCCGGAGCCGGTTGCGCCGAAACCAAAACCAGCGTTCCGCCCGACCATGCGGCCCAAACCGGGGGCTGACGAACCGGCAGCTTGATTAGTTGTTTTTTTAGGAATAGTTTGTCATCCCGACTGGTCCGCCGATGCGGCAGGAGGGACCTCGAAGCTGCTGTTATTTGAGGTCTCTCCTGCCGCATCGGCGGACCGGTCGGGACGACAACCAATCAATAAGATGACAAACAAATACGAAGACGCTTAACCTCTTACCTGTGATTCAACTGGCTTTCTACGTCTTTGCGGCCCTCACGCTCGTTGGCGCGTTGTCCGTACTGTTGACCCGTAACGTGCTGTACGCGGCCTTTTTTCTGCTTCTGACGTTGCTGGGTGCAGCCGGTTTGTTTGTGCTGGCGAGTGCTGATTTTTTGGCCGTTGCGCAGATCATGATTTACGTGGGCGGGGTGCTGGTACTGGTTATTTTCGGCGTCATGCTCACCCACAAACCCGAACGCCCCGCCGA
>JAYTAC010000415.1:0-3699 GCA_043737755.1 Spirosoma sp. | reverse complement strand
CGCTGGCAGCCGGTATTGCTGGGCGCATTGCTGTTCGTCATTCAGTTTCCCATCGTGCACTACGCCCGGCCCGACTTCCGGCTCCTGACCATCGCGCGTAATCTGGTCCGCCACCGCTTCGACCCGCAGAAAGAGCCGCTGCTGCCCGCGTCCGACGTGGCCGTGATCGGGCGGTTAGCCAAAACCATTCCGGCGCGGTCTAATGTGTTCGTGTTCGATTATCTGATTCCCGTTTTTCACAAACACTACGCCATCTGGCCGACCGAAAAACAGTGGGAAGATGCGGACCTGGCCATCATCCCGAACGACGACTTTCAGAAATTGGGGGACCGGCTGCCGCGCGTGATGAAACAGCCGTACCGGGCCGTCCGGCTGGCGACGTACACCGTCTACGTGACCCCGGCTTACGAGCGATACCTGACCGCGTCGCTGAACACGAATCGGTGAGTAAGTTTGGGTGTTTAACAAAACATGACGCACACGTCGACGCACCAAAACACGTAAACACCTGAACACTAACACACCAAACTTCCCAACCGCATGACCCTCGATCAGTTCACTGCCACGCTGACCCAACCCCGGCCCCCGGCCGGTATGCACCCGATTCTGCTCGCTCTCTGGTACGACGCCAACAACCAATGGGAGCAGGCCCACGACATTGCCCAAAGCCGCGAAGGGGAGCTGCCCTACGACCGTCTGCACGCCTATTTGCACCGCAAAGAGGGCGACCGGTTCAACGCCAATTATTGGTATCGGCGGGCGAGAACGTCGTTTTTCGAGGGAACACTCGCCGACGAATGGGACGCGCTGGTGCGGGAACAGGTATGACACCGACCCGTCGTAAATAATTGCCGCAGCCGATACCGAAACCCTCTGTTTTTGCCTTATATTGTGAAGTAATTATACCTGCCTTATGAACACAGCGTTTCGGACCCTCCTTAGTGGGGAGCGTTCGACCAGTTGCGAATCAGTTCGCCTGACACACCATACAAAAGAACGCGCTGACTGGGCCAACAACGCCTTCGATCAGGCCGTTAAACAATTTCTCCACGAGTGGATCGGCCACAGCACGGCGGCCGGCACCCACGAAGACGCCGACAGCGAATCGGACGACTTCGTTGAGCACGGTGCCCTCCGTAGCTTCTTCAAACATAGTCACGATGCCTTAGAGCAGTTGCTCCGGCACGACACCATTGCGCGGCATCTGCTCCGGCCCGTCAGTGAGGTTTGTTTCGAGAACGACGCCTACGAGCCGCTGTTGGCCCGGTTTGAAAAGCGCATCTACAATTTAGCCGCCCACCGCGAACACCGGGAGGTGTCGTTTCGCTACAGCCCCCCCAGTCGGCAGTGTGTCTACGGCGATACCGTTGGGGTGCTCGATGAAGAAACCGGTCAGCCAAGAGAAGATATCGGTTCGTATTTCGGCACCCGGCGCTCCGACGAAACTGCGCTGACCATTTTGGGCGATCAGCTTCGCGCTGAAACTGGGTTTCCCGCCCCATTGCCCGTTCACGTCATCACGGACGGATACATGGAAGACTCATTGCGTATAGTGTTCACCGTTACCCAGGGCCTGCGCAATGAGGGCGACGATCAACTCCACTGCTTCGTAATTCAGCGTCGCCATGCCGCCGATGACCGGCACCTCGGTGCGGCCCTGCTCGTGATGGACCCGCAGCAACCCGAATTACCCCGGCGCATTATTTTCTGCGATACGCTCAATCCATTGGGTCAGCCCCCGTGGTGGGATAAGTTCAAGCAAAAAATAGACGCCGTATTTCCGCAGCCCGACGGTCACGCACCCGCGTCGGACCGGTTGGAGGACGGTGGCGTGAACCTACAGCGGCTCCATGATGGTGTGCCGGTCCGCCATCAGGATATCGACTGCGCTTTTTACACGGCATCAATGGTCCGCGCCCTGATTCAACTTACCCAATCGGCTTCCGATCTGATTGTATCGGGAAGCATTGCTGATTTGGTGAGCGAGATGACAAGCCGGATGCCGGAGTACTTCGATTGGTCAAACCAGCCTAAAGACCCCGTTCTGGTGCGGGAGGAAAACATTGCCCGCCGATGGGATACGGGTCGGGTCGCCTTGCAAAACCTGATGGGTGCCCGCGTCATCGACCTGTCCGTGACGGAGCCGGAAACGTACACGGCCGAGGTAGCGTAGGGAGAACACGCACAGGCATCAGTCAACGAGGTTGACTGCGACCGGTTTACGGTTTAGCTTGCAACCTGTTCGGACTAAACCGTAACCATCCACCGTCATGTTCACTCGTTTCCAGTCGCTCGTGCGCGATTACTTCGGCTTCTCGCACAAGGAGAGCCGGGGGTTCATTGTCCTGCTGTTTCTGACGCTGCTTTGTCTGCTCATTCCGTTTCTGTACCGTTTCGCTGCCGATAGCAAACCCGCCGACACATCGGTGGCCGATCAGCGCAAACTCGACAGTTTAGTGGCGTTGATGCGCGTCGAAGAAGCGAAACAACCGCAGTTTGCCGACCGCTCCGACCGGGAGAAAACCACCGCCGAACGGTTCAGCGAACCCAAATTGTTCAATTTCGATCCCAACACGGTCAGCGTGGCGGGCTGGCAGCAGTTGGGATTGCCGCGCTGGATGGCCGAACGCATCGAGAAGTACCGCAGCAAAGGCGGACAGTTTCGCAAAAAAGAGGATTTGCTCAAAATCTACGACTTCCCGCCCGACCTCTACGACCAACTCGAACCGTACATCGCGCTGAAAGAAACCCCGCGAACAGATCGGTTCGGAGCAACTAAGTCGTACGTTAATCAGCCTTACGCATCCAACGACCGCCCCGCCTACCCCGCCCGACCCGCCTACCCCGAACGACCCGCCAAACCCGTCATCCAGCCGTTCGATATCAACACCGCCGACACCTCGCAGTTGATCGCGTTGAAGGGAATCGGGGCAACGCTGGCCGGTCGAATCGTGAAATACCGCGATGGATTGGGTGGGTTTATTGCGCCCGAACAATTCCGGGACGTGTACGGACTGGATTCACTCGCATTGGCTGAGTTGCAGAAATTCGGCCAGATTCGGTCGGCACCGCACAAGATTCTGGTCAACACGGCCAGTGCCGAAGACCTTGACCGGCACCCGTTTCTGTCCCGCCGACAAGCGCAGATCATCGTCACCTACCGCGAACAGCACGGGGCCTACACCTCTGCCGAGTCGCTGAAGCCCATCCGAATTCTTGATGCTAAAACTATCGAGAAAATCGCGCCGTATCTGGAGTTTTGAAGAGCATTAAGGGGAGGAGGGGGACGAGAGGGAGGAAGAAAGGAAGTTGTACTTTCCCTCTCGTACCCCTCCTCCCTTTACTCCCTTCTCCTCAACAAAACCACATTCTCCACGTGATGCGTGTGCGGGAACATATCCACCGGCTGCACGTCGGCAACCGTGTAACCGCTGTCCAGGATGCCGAGGTCGCGGGCTTGCGTGGCGGTGTTGCAGCTTACGTAGACGATGCGGTTGGGGGCGGCTTTGAGCAGTTGGCGCGTCACGTCTTCGTCCATTCCGGCGCGGGGCGGGTCGGTGATGACGACGTCCGGGCGACCGTGCTGCATGAAGAAATTATCGGTCAGAACAGCCCGCATGTCGCCCGCCACGAACGTCGTGTTGGTGATGCCGTTGACGTCGGCGTTGACGCGGGCATCGGCCACGGACGCGTCGACGT
>JAYTAC010000414.1:0-1372 GCA_043737755.1 Spirosoma sp. | reverse complement strand
CCCTGCGTGGTACTGTCTTCCAATCCAAGAAAAATGCTGGTAATATTTCAAGATTCGACTAATTCGCCCATATTTACCCCATGAAGCACGGCCAGCTCTGGTTGATGCAGTGTAGCTCCCTCAGTCGGAGCTACTTTTTTTGCCCCGCACTCACAAAACTACCTTCGTAGGTCTCGTCCTTTTTCCACAGCGCATAGATCAGCGTGAGCAGCTTGCGCTGAACCGCCACATAGCCCTTCATCTTGATCCGAGTCCGCTCAAAAACCCGCTCGTAAAGACCTAAAAACGGGGTCTGTTCATAACGGACTACCATCAACGAAGCCATATGCAACGCCCGTCGGATACGGCTGTTACCCCGTTTGCTGATCCTCGTCTTGCCCACCCGTTTACCGCTCTGATTTTC
The DNA here is from genome assembly GCA_043737755.1 of Spirosoma sp. Taxonomy (GTDB): domain Bacteria; phylum Bacteroidota; class Bacteroidia; order Cytophagales; family Spirosomataceae; genus Spirosoma. The sequence goes on along the minus strand of JAYTAC010000414.1, from coordinate 969 downwards.
TACCACATCGTAGCCCGCATAACTCACTAACTGCCGTTGATTTTCGAACAAAACGAACTCGTTGGTCTCCGTTATCAGGTTGGCTACGGTCAGCAGACCAACCCCTTTGATGGTGCAGATTTGGGCTACTTTACGCTTCCATTCGGGGTTGTCGGCAATGGCTTTGGCGATCAGTTTCTCACAGTCAGCAAGCTGTTTGTCGATCTCAGCGATGAGTTTAGTCAACTGCTTTTTGACCTCCGGGGAGTGATACATTCCTGTTTCGAGGGCCATCAACTGATTGCCAAGTTGCGTTTTAAACTCCTGCAAGTCAATCTGTTGCCGGGTTAGCTGGCGCAGCTTGTACATGGCCTCGCTGATGGGGCACCAAGCTTCGAGCCGTTGCTGGCAGACCATCGTTGCCAGGGCTTGGGCATCCGCCCCATCGGTCTTGGTTTTGATGCCCAGTGCCTTGATGTAATGCTTGGCTTTTTGGGGTAGCACCACACAGACGTAGGCTCCTTTCTTGTGGAGAAACAGGGCCAACTGTTCGTAGTACACGCCAGTGGCTTCCATCAAAAACTGGATGGGTAAGGCGCGGTCTTTGGCGTGGTGGTCTGTCCATTTGTAGAACTCATCGGAGCCTTTTGGGGTGTTTTTAAAGGCATGGGTGGCCTTGACTTTGATACGTTGGGCGTTGTCAATGGCACTGACACAGGCGTAAAACTCGTCTTTGCCCATGTCGATGCCCACGCCATATTTGACGGGGATGAATGATTGCTCCATACGAAGGTTTTTTTAGGGTAAAAAAGGTTGTATTTACCATTAACTTTCCTGATTTTGCACATGATTCTTGATCGTAGCTGGGCCACGTCATTGGGTACTGTTCAAGCTTTGGAAAGGGTGGTGAGTAGGGCCAAGCCACGCAGTCTATGTCGTCCTGATGGGACGCATTTTCGTTGGGTCGGGGCTTATTCTACTCACCAATGG
>JAYTAC010000413.1:0-3702 GCA_043737755.1 Spirosoma sp. | reverse complement strand
TCGACCCCGCCGAGCGCGACCGGATCATACTGGTCAAGGGAAAAACGGGGGAGAAAATCACTATTTTTGACTTCGAGGGCACCAAATACCGCTACTAATCAATTAGTTGACTTAACAACTGATTGACTGACTAACTCAGCAAATGACAACCGAGGCCATTGACATACAGACGCTGCGCAAACAGCTCCGGCTCCGAATCCTGAGTCTGTACAACCAGGCTCACGCCGGGCACATCGGCTGTTCGCTGAGCTGCATCGACCTGATGATTGCCACGCTCGTGCTGCGCAAACGCCCGCAGGATACGTTTCTGCTCTCCAAAGGCCACGCGGCAGCCGCCCTCTACGCCTGCCTGAATCACCTCGGCGACATTTCGGATGAGGAACTGACCACCTTCTACCAGAACGGCACGACCCTCCCCGCCCACCCCGCGCCCAATAAGCACCGGGGCATTCCGTTTGCCACGGGTTCGCTCGGCCACGGCCTGCCCATTGGCGCGGGCATTGCTCACGCGGGCAAACTTCTCGGCGACGATTCGTTCGTGTACGTACTGATGTCGGACGGCGAAACCAACGAAGGCACCACCTGGGAAGCTGCGCACTTCGCCTGCCAGCACAAACTCGACAACCTCGTGGTGCTGGTCGACAAAAACGGCTTGCAGGGCTTCGGCAACACCGCCGACGTGTTCGGCGACACGGCCGCCGTTCGCACGTGGGAAGCCATTGGTTTCGAGACGGTTGAGGTCGACGGGCACGATGTAGGAACCCTCACCACCACGCTCGACACCCTACAAAGCGGAGCGGCCAGGGCCGGAAAACCGAAGATGGTGATTGCCCATACGGTGAAAGGCAAGGGCGTTTCGTACATGGAAAACCGAATGGAATGGCACTACCTGCCCATGACCCCGACCCAGTATGAGCAGGCCTGCGACGACGTGACGGCGGGGTTTTAAGTCCGATTTTCCGTACTATTGCGGCCTGAACCAGTCCGTCCCCATTTTGCTATCGTCTTCTATCGCCCGGCTCAACGGTCCCATTGTCGTTTTTGGTGCCAGCGGCTTCATCGGTGCCAATCTGTTTGAGCAGCTTTTCCGCGTCCGGCAGCGCAACGGCTCCGCCGACGTGTATGCCCTCACCCACGACGCCACCAAAGCGTGGCGGCTCAAACTCCTCGACGCCCCCGCCGAAACCATCGTCCACTGCGATATCCTGTCCAACACCTCCGTGCAGGATGTTTTTGAGCGCATCAAGCCCAAAACGGTGTTTAACCTCGCGGCCTACGGGGCCTACAGCAAACAGAAAAACGTGGGCCTGACCTACGAAACGAACGTACTCGGCACGGTCAACATCCTCGAAAACTGCACCCCCGACATGGTGTATATCCACGCCGGGAGCAGTTCGGAATACGGCTTCAACTGCACGGCCCCCAAAGAAACCGACCGCGTGGAACCCAACAGCCACTACGCCGTGTCGAAAGTGTCGGGGGCTTACACGCTGGAGTATTACGCCAGGGTCCACAAACTCAACACGCTGAATCTACGGCTCTACTCGATCTACGGCGGCTGGGAAGAACCCGACCGGCTCATTCCCCGGCTCGTGGAAGAAAATCGCAAAGGGCAGCTACCGCCCCTCGTCTCGCCCGACATCAGCCGCGACTTTGTCTACGTCGACGACTGCGTGGGGGCGTTTGTGCAGGCCGCGCTGCGGGTGAACCCCGAGATTCGGGGCCGGTCGTACAACATTGCGACGGGCAAAAAAACGACCATGCGCGAGTTGGTCGACACGGCCCGGCAAACGTTCGGATTAGCACAGGAACCCGTCTGGGGCAGCATGGGCAACCGCGACTGGGACCTCTCGGACTGGTATGGCGATGCCACGGCCGCCGAAACGGACCTCGGCTGGACGGCCACGACGAGCCTCGCCGACGGCCTGCGCCAAACCGCCGACTGGCAAATTAGCCACGACTACGAAGGCCGGGTAATCCCCGCCTTCCAAACGCCGACGCTGAACCCGGTCATCTCGCCGATCATTGCCTGCTACAAAGACGCCCAGGCTATTCCGTATATGTACGAGCGACTCGTGACGATGTTCAACGAGATCAAGGTGCGCTACGAAATCATCTTCGTCAACGACAACTCGCCCGACAACACCGACGAGGTCCTGAACGCCATCTGCGCCAAAGACCCGAACGTCATCGCCATCAAGCACTCCCGGAATTTTGGGTCGCAGTCGGCGTTTTTGAGCGGTATGGAAATTGCGACGGGCGATGCGGTGGTGCTGATGGACGGCGATTTACAGGACCCGCCCGAGGTGATTCCGCAGTTCGTTGCCAAATGGCAGCAGGGCTTCGACGTGGTATATGGGGTTCGGGTGCAGCGCGAAATGGCCCCGCACGTTCACTTTTTCTACAAGCAGTTCTACCGGCTCTTCAAGCGCACGGCCTACATCGACATCCCGGTAGACGCGGGCGACTTCTCGATCATCGACCGGAAGGTGGTGCGCGAATTGGTGAACCTACCCGAAACCGAGCAGTTTCTGCGGGGTCTGCGGGCGTGGGTCGGTTTCCGGCAAACGGGCGTCGATTACGTGCGGCCGGAGCGCATGTTCGGCGTCTCGACCAACAACTGGACCAAAAACATCGGCTGGGCCAAGAAAGCCATTTTCTCGTTCAGCTTCGCCCCGCTGGAGTTGATGACCTACGCCGGTTTCGTGCTGACGGGCCTGTCGATTCTCGGCATCCTGTGGCAAATATTAGCGAAATTCATATTCTTCCCCGACACGCCCGCCGGGATATCGACCGTTATTATCTTAGTCATGTTTTTCGGCGGTATCAATCTGCTGGGCATCTCATTTCTGGGCGAATACATCAGCAAGATATTCGAGGAGACCAAAAAACGACCGAAATTCATCCGAACAATGGTCCGCAAGGGGGAGCGCGTCTACAAAACAGCCGCCGAAATCAGTACGTTGGTGGAGCAGCGGAGGAGCAAGTAAGATTATGGTAATTAAACGACGAGATGATGACACTACTGAATCGCATCACCATCGACCCGGTCATTTGTCATGGCAAACCATGTATTCGCGGGATGCGCTGGCCCGTTGAGGTCATCCTCGATCTGCTGGCGTCAAGAATGTCCATCGACGATATCATTAACGACCATCCCGAACTGGAACGCGAAGACATCATTGCCGCGCTGAATTACGCCCGCATTGCTCTGTCAGGTCAGCTATTCTATCAGAAGACTGAACCAGAAACGCTTACCCGCCAGGCCAGTGAGCAGGTTCTAAGCAAAGAATGGCTTGATGAGCGAGAGGATCAGGCGTGGCAACATTTGTAAGAATACGTTATGCGAAAAGAATTTGCTGCCGCCATCGAGCGGATTGCCCAGACCGACGAGAAGATCGTGTTCATCACGGGCGACCTGGGCTACAACGCCCTCGAAAACGTGGTTGAAGCACTGGGGCCGCGTTTTATCAACGCGGGTGTAGCCGAGCAGAACATGGTTGGCGTGGCGGCTGGCATGGCTTACCGAGGCTACAAAGTGTTCTGCTACAGCATTGCGCCGTTTGCGGTGTACCGGTGTTTGGAGCAGTTTCGCAACGACGTTTGCCTGCACAACATGCCGGTGTTCATCGTCGGCAACGGCGGGGGCTACGGCTACGGCATCATGGGCAGCACCCACCACGCCATCGAAGACCTCGCCTG
>JAYTAC010000412.1:0-1372 GCA_043737755.1 Spirosoma sp. | reverse complement strand
CGAAGGCGATTCCCCGCAGCGCAACTGGTTTGCCGTCGGGTCCGACGAGTTGATTGCCGTTGCGCCGGATGGCGACTACCGCCCGCCGTTCGGCACTGTGGGCCGGGTCAACGACCGGACTGGTAACGGATTCGGGCCGACAGGCCAGCATTGCCGTCAGCGATATACTCAGAATGAGGACACGTTTCATAGTTTATAAAGCGTTGATTTACGGGACAACGTATTATTTATTCTGAGTATATCCTGCAATATGTTATGATACTGACTGAGTGGTATTATAACGTAGTCACGGGCAACGGGGCTTTGGTCTGTCAGTAAAATGCCACTTCAACCGGCTTTACTGATGACTGTTTACTGCTCATTGATCGCTGAAATAAATGCCCCTTCGCTCACAGGACTGGTTTGGCCGCACCGGAAAAGACGGCTTCATCTACCGCGCCTGGATGAAAAACCAGGGCTTTCCGCACCACGAATTCGAGGGTAAACCCGTTATTGGCATCTGCAACACCTGGTCGGAACTGACGCCCTGCAACGCCCATTTCCGCGAACTCGCCGAAGCCATCAAGCGGGGCGTGTGGGAAGCGGGCGGCTTTCCGCTGGAGTTTCCGGTGATGTCGCTCGGCGAGTGCCAGATCAAACCTACGGCCATGCTGTTCAGAAACTTAGCCAGCATGGACGTGGAAGAAAGCATCCGGGGCAACTCCATCGACGGCGTCATTCTGATGTGCGGCTGCGACAAAACAACGCCCTCATTGGTGATGGGGGCGTGCTCGGTCGATATTCCTACGATGGTCGTGTCGGGTGGTCCGATGCTGGCGGGGCGGTTTCAGGGGCGCAAGATCGGCACGTCGGATTTGTGGCGTTTTGCCGAAGACTACAAAATGGGGCGGATGTCGCAGGCTGAGTTCGTTGCCGCCGAAGCGAGCATGGCCCGTAGTCAGGGCCACTGCGCCGTGATGGGCACCGCCAGTACGATGGCCGCGATGGTCGAGTCGCTGGGATTAGCCCTGCCCGATAACGCCACGATCCCGGCGGCCGATTCGCGCCGGAAAGTACTGGCTCACATGACCGGCGTCCGGGTGGTGGAATTGGTGCGGGAGGGCATCACGCCGTCGCAGATTCTGACCCGGCAAGCTTTTGAGAACGCCATCATCATCAACGCAGCCCTCGGTGGTTCCACCAACTTCATCCTGCACCTGATGGCCATTGCGGGTCGGATAGGTGTCGAACTGTCATTGGATGATTTCGACCGGCTGTCGGCCAACGTGCCACTGCTGGCCAACCTGCAGCCGTCCGGCGAGCATTTCGTGGAGGACCTGTTCTATGCTGGTGGTCTGCCCGCCCTCATCCGCGAACTGCGCCCGCTGCTGCA
>JAYTAC010000411.1:0-1375 GCA_043737755.1 Spirosoma sp. | reverse complement strand
ACACCTTTTCTTCGCCCGCCATACGGAACAGATGACGCTTGTCGTACACGTCGAACTGGCCGTCGGGTTGCATCCAGACCAGCCGGTTGTAAAACGCGTTTCCTTCCCGCACCACGTAGCTGCCCGTCACGACGGCCCCTGTTTGAGCGGCCATCTGCTTCAGCCACCGAAACGTGGTCAGGTTCATCGGTTCGGCCACGGCGCGAGCGTCCATCGTGAAGCCGGTGGTGAACATTTCGGGCAGCACAATCAGGTCGGTGGGTTCGGGCAGGGCAAAAATGCGCTCTTCCAGCATGGCCCGGTTTGCCACGGGATCGTGCCAATACAGGTCGGGCTGGAGCAAGGTGAGGTGCATGAAAAAGGGGTAGAGGGAAGAAAGGGAGGAGGGGGACGAGAGGGAGAAAAGGGAGTAGAGAGTCGGCTGTTACACCCCTCCTCCCTTTCTTCCCTCTCGCCCCCCTCCTCCTTTTATTTATGAAACTTCATCCGGTATTCAGCGTCGGTTTTGCCCTTGGTGATGTCGGATAGCTTCTTTTTGATGAGTTGACGGCGGAGCGTGGGCAGGTAGTCGGTGAAGAGTTTACCGTCGAGGTGGTCGTATTCGTGCTGAATGATGCGGGCGGCCATGCCTTCGTACTCTTCCTCGTGCTCGACCCAGTCGGTGTCGAAATAACGGATCACGATGATCTCGGGCCGGATCACCTCGCCCCGGATTCCCGGTATGCTCAGGCACCCTTCTTCAAAACCCCAGTCATCGCCCGCTTCTTCAATTATTTCGGGGTTGATGAATACTTTCTTGAACCCAACCAAGCCCTGATCGATTTCTTCTTCCGCTTCGTCTTCGTTGAGCGGTTCGCCATCCACCACGAACAGGCGGATGCTCTGACCGATTTGCGGAGCTGCCAGCCCCACGCCCGATGCGGCATACATCGTTTCGTACATTGTTTCGCTCAACGTTTTCACGTCGATGCTGCCGGGTTCAATGGTTTTGGCCCGCTTTCGCAGAACCGGGTCGCCGTAGGCAATAATCGGGAGAATCATTATTTTCTACTTTCCATGTACGACTGTAAAATGATGGCGGCACTGACCTTGTCGATGTTGCCTTTTACGCGCCGGTCTTTTTTGGTGCTACCATTGGCGATCATGGCTTGCAGGGCCATTACCGAGGTGAAGCGTTCGTCATGCCAGTAAACCGGAATATCGGGCAATGCGTTCTGCAAATGGGTCACGAACCGGCGGACGCGGGGCGTGTTGTCGGTATCGTTTCCGTCGAGTCCTTTCGGCAGACCAACAATAAACGCTTCGACCGGCTCCCGCGCAACGTAGGCTTTCAGGTACTTCAGCATCTCGTGCGAAGGAATTGTCTCTAATGCCG
>JAYTAC010000410.1:0-3708 GCA_043737755.1 Spirosoma sp. | reverse complement strand
TGCACAGAAAAATCAACCTGAGTTCGTAGCCTGCCCGTTGCATTGCCAGAAAGTAATGCCACGTTTCTTCTTCGTGTAAATTGGTCTCAACGGCAAATGCTTCACGCTTGCGCAGGTGTTGCTGAATACGACGTACCGATTCGTCATTGGTGAGCCGTTGAACGACCTCCTGATGAACTTGCTCCAGCCGAAACTGACGGGCAATGTCATCCGAATTTATCAGTTCAACGCCAGAGGGTAAATACTGAAATGCTGTTGTTGATTTACCAACGCCGTTGGGACCTGCTACAACGTAAAAGAAAGGGTGCATCAAGCGATAAGTTCAAGATGACCATCAGCATATTCGCGGAAAGCCCGGCCATTCTCTTCGATGATCATCGGCAATCCCCGGCTAAAAGCGGCCTCCCTAACTTTTACGTACACTTGTTCGGCAGCCACGTCGAACTGTTCGGCTGTCATAGTCTCGATGGATTTTGCCGCTCCGCCATACAGCGGCAAAATGGCGGGCATGTCCGGCGCTGCATCGTCGAGAATAGGCTCAAATAGATCATTCGTAGCAATTTATGTGAAAAGGCTTGCGGAGTAAACAGCGTTTCTCCGTTAACTCCGTGAAAAACTCCGTGTCTCCGTGTTTTCCGTGTCTCCGTGTTTAAAGAAATTACACTGCATCTGACAGACTCGTAAAGGTGAAGTCCCGGATTTTCATCGGCGGAATCAAGTGCCCACCCGCCCGGACGGGCTTACCCATCGCTTCGAGGTTATTGAGCATGATAACAGGGCTTTCGTTGAAGCGGAAATTCTTCACCGGGAACTTGATCTGCCCGTTCTCGATGTAAAACGTCCCGTCGCGGGTCAGGCCGGTGTAGAGCAGCGTTTGCGGGTCCACGGCCCGGATGTACCACAGCCGCGTGACTAAGATACCTTTATCAGTGCCTTTGATCAGATCGGCGAGGGATTGGGTGCCGCCTTCCATGATGATGCCGCCCGGTGGGGGAACACCCTTCACCCCTTTCTTTTCGGCCCAGAAACGCGAGTAGTACATATTTTTGACCACGCCCTTCTCAATCCACGTTACCTTTTCCTGCGGCCGACCGTCGCCCCCGCCACCCCCGAAACGACCACCGCCCCCGCCAAACGGAGCCAACGGCAGTTCGGCATTCATCGGGTCGGTATAGATCGTCACGCGCTCGTCGTAAAGTTTCTCGCCGAGCCGCGTACCGCCCCCTTTCTTGCTCAAGAACGAGCGGCCTTCGTCGGCGTTGCGGGCGTCCATGCTGCCCATCATGTTTTGCAGCAGTTCGACCGAGGCCGTTGGCTCCAGAATAACGGTGTACTTGCCCGGCTCCAGTGCCCGCGCCGTTGCCGACGCTAAGGCTTTCTGCATGGCTACTTCGGTGGCGGACCGGGTGCTCAGTTTACTCACGTCGTTCACGTCGCGGGCCGCGTAGCCGGAGCCTTTGCCGTCGGCCGTGCGGACCGTGATGGAGAAGTCGACGCCCGTTGAGCGGTTGTAGCCGAATAATCCTTTGCTGTTGCCGATGGCCGTGAACCCCGTTGTGTCTTCCATGTAGCCAGCCGCCGTGAGGTTTTTCTGGCGGCAGGGGTCGAGACTGTCGAAGGTGGCTTTGGCCCGAAACTCCGGCGTTATTTTGTCGGTGCTCTCGGCGAAGGTGTCCGTTTTCAGGTACGTCTGCGGACCCAGCATCGGCACGTATTCGGGGTTTTCGGGGGCCAACCGGGCAATCTCTTCGGCCCGCCGGACGGTCTTTTCGAGCGATGCGTCGTCAAATTCGTTGATGGTGGCCGTTCCCGATTTCTTGCCGAACACGGCTGTCACGCCCAGCGATAAATTACTGGTTTCGCCCGAAGTCGAGACCGAGTTGCGGGCGTAGCGGATGTTGCCGGTGCGGTCGCCGGACAGACTCACGAATGTTTCGTCGGCTTTGGCATAGCCCAGCACCTTGTCGATAATTTTCTTTGCTTCTTCTTTGGTTAGGATGGCCATGAGTGGGTATGTGGTTTATATCTTCCGTCCGGTATTGATTACGTTGACGCCGTTGAAGCGCGTGGTACTGCTACCGTGTGATACCGCGCTGACCTGACTCGGTTGACCCTTGCCGTCGAAAAACGAGCCGAAGGTGCGGTAGTCGTTCTGGTCGCAAAGCTGGGCGCACGAGTTCCAGAATTCCTGGGTGTTCGACTGGTAGGCCACGTCATCGAGCATCCCGACGACCTCGCCGTTCTTGATTTCGTAGAACAATTGCCCGCCGAACTGGAAGTTATACCGCTGTTGATCAATGGAGTATGACCCGCGCCCGATGATGTAAATGCCTTTCTCGACGCCCTTTATCATGTCGAACACCGAGCGTTTTTCGGTGCCTGCTTTGAGCGATACGTTGGGCATTCGCTGGAACTGCACCGAGTTCCAGTTGTCGGCGTAGCAGCAGCCGTGCGATTCAGCCTCGCCGATGATGGCCGCCTGATCGCGGATGGCCTGGTAATTGACCAAAACCCCGTCTTTGATCAGATTCCATTCTTTGCAGGGGACGCCCTCATCGTCGTAGCCGACCGTGCCAAGCGTGTACGGCTGCGTTTTGTCGGCCACAATATTGACCAATGGACTGCCGTATTTGAACGACTTGGTTTTCCACTTGTCGAGCGTGACGAACGAGGTCCCGGCGTAGTTGGCTTCGTAGCCCAGCACCCGGTCGAGTTCGGTGGGGTGACCGACCGATTCGTGGATGGTCAGGCCGAGGTGGTTGGGGTCAAGCACGAGGTCGTATTTGCCCGGCTGCACGGTTTTAGCCGTCAATTTCTCTTTTACCTGTTTGGCTCCCAACGTCGCATCTTCGACCATGTCGTAGGAGTTCCGGTAGCCGACCAACCCGCCCGGTGCTGCAATTTTCTCATTAGCCAGACCGTCCAAATACTCATAGCCCATGCCCATTGGCGAAGAGAGCGCGTCGCGGGTTTTGAATTTGCCCGTCGCCCGGTCCACCGCCGATACCGTAAACGTTGGCCAGATGCGATGCACGTCCTGGTCGATGTAGGAGCCGTCGGTGGAGGCAAAGTATTTCTGTTCGTTGACAAAAAACAGGTTCGAAGTCACGAAGGCCGCGCCGTTTTTTTGGGCTTCGCTGTTGACTTTCATCAACAAATCGACTTTCTGCTGAACGGGAATTTCAAACGCATTTTTCTGGATGGGCGTTTTCCACGTCACCTCGCCAACGCCTTTCTGCGGAGCCAGCGCCACGGGTTCGGCCTGTACGCGGGCATTGGCTTTGGCGATGACAACGGCGGTTTCAGCGCATTTGGCGATGGCATCGGGCGTGACGTCGCTCGTAGCGGCAAACCCCCACGTGCCGTTCACAATCACCCGGATGCCGATGCCGTAGGACTCGGCGTTGACGATATTCTGCACTTTCTGCTCGCGGGTGAACATAAATTGTTGCAGATACCGCCCGATCCGAACATCGGTGTAGGTGGCCCCCCGGCTTTTGGCCGCGTTGAGGGCGACGTCAGCAAACCGTTTCTTAGCGGCTACATCGGCACCAGAACCCCGGACGGCGGCTTCGAGCAGGTATTCGGGGGCGACGCTGTGGCCCAGCACCGGTACGCCAGCGACCATCAGGCCCCCTACGCCCATGCCGGACAACTGGATAAAATCTCGTCTATTCATGTACGGATGGTTGGTGAGTTTGTTCTTGT
>JAYTAC010000409.1:0-1377 GCA_043737755.1 Spirosoma sp. | reverse complement strand
AACGGCCGTGTGGCGTTCCTGCTACGACAGAAAACCCGTACTGCTGTTCTGACAATTGGCCGGGGGATTGCGTCAACAGTTTGGGGCACCGTTCGGCTTGATTTCATCGCTTCAACCAACCGAACCACCATCTGCTTGATAAACGGGCTAAAATAAGTGGGTTTTTACACGGACAGAACTCGTTTCTGCGGGTTGTAGGAACAGACGTAGTCCATTCTCATGCAACTCACCATCTCCCCCGAGAACCCCCTCGAATGGCTGGCTCTCCGCGCCAACCTCGCCCCTATTCCGCTGCTTCACGCCCAGATTATGCCGATTCTGGCCAAAGCTGTGCTGGAAGCCGCTGATAAAGGTGTTTTCGACGCGGCCAAAGACGGCCCGCAAACCCTCGATGAATTGGTTCATACGCTCAATCTCAACCCAAAAGCATTGGGCGAACTGATGGGGCTGCTAACGGCGATGGGCTATTTCACGTGTGCCAATGACCGCTTCACGCTGACGCGCATGGCCCGGCGGTTTGCGCTCAAAGACGACCCGCAGTCGGTACACGGGATGATGGTCTTCAACAACCGCGTTATGTGGGACTGGCTGAGTCAGTTGGGCACGTATCTGGAAACGGGACAGGGCATTCACTACCACGACACGCTGTCGACCGAGCAATGGCGGTATTATCAGGAGGGTATGGTGGCCGCCACCAGCACCGAAGCACGGGAGTTTGGTCGGCGGTGCCCGGTGCCCAAATCGCTCCGGTCCGGCGCACCGGGGACGATGCTCGACATCGGCGGGTCGCACGGGCAACATTCGGTGGCACTCTGCAAGAAACTTCCGGGCCTCACGTCTATTCTTCTGGACCTGCCCCCCGCCATTGAGCAGGCGGCTCCGTTGCTGGCGCGGCAGGGCATGGGTGACCGCGTCCGGCATCGGCCCGGCAACGCACTCACCGACGATTTCGGCGATAATCAGTACGATATCATGCTGCTGTCGAGCTTAGCGCACCACTTCACGCCGGAACAGAACCAGTTGGTAACCAACAAAGTAGCTCGGGCACTGCGGCCGGGGGGCGTGTTTATCGTCAATGAATTTATCCGGCCTGACGTTGGTGCAGAACCCGAACTCGTCGGCAGCAGCACCAACTTATTTTACGGTATGACCAGCACGGCGGGCAACTATTCGGTAGCCGAAATACAGGCGTGGCAGCAACGGGCGGGCCTGAAAACCCATAAAATCGTTTCGTATCGGACCCTGCCGGGCCGGGCAATGGTAGTGGCGAAGAAGGCGTAGAGGAGCAAAGAAGTAATGCCATAACTACTCTACCCTACTATTTTTAGGGCTTGATAATGAGTTAGTTGAGATATAATCCATCGAAATAGACTTTTG
>JAYTAC010000408.1:0-1377 GCA_043737755.1 Spirosoma sp. | reverse complement strand
CAGCCACAAGCTCTCCGTTGCTCCCGGCCGTAACGCCCTTCAGTGCAACGGCGGTGCCCGATGCTTTCGCCGTCCAGATAATCCCATTGGGAGTCGTTCGGATAAGACCGCCGTCGCCGACAATCGTAAACGTCCCGTTTCCGTAGGTAATATCGTTCAGGTCAACACTGGTGCCGGTGGTCAGGGTTGACCAGGCTGTACCGTCCGTCGAGGTAATAGCGATGCCTCCGTCTCCAACGGCAATAAATCGCCCGCCCCCGTAAGAGATGCCCCACAAAAACTCAGTCGTTCCCGACGCCTGGCTCGACCACGTCAGGCCATCGGGCGACGTAATGACACGGCCGAAGGTTCCCACCGCCACGAACTGGCCGTTGGCATAAACAATTTTGGAAAAGCCCCCGGCTGATTGAGAAGCGGCAACCTGCGTTGTCCAAGTGATCCCATCACTCGAAATCTGGATAAGGTCATTATTGCCGACTGTTACATATTTACCGGCTCCATAAGCCACATCGGACAGTATATAATTGGGTGTCTGATACCGGCGCGTCCAGGTGGTTTGAGCATTGGCACTCAGCACCGTCAGCAGCAGCAGGCCGCTGAACAGCAGTTTACGCAGCCAGCCGGGGATGCCGGGTTGAGCCTGGGCAGCAGGCCGACCTCTGTATTCGGCCCACTGAGCGGCAAATATGGCACTCAGCAGCCCCAGGACCGCGCTTGTCGGTGCGCCGTGGGGCCGCAGCCCGCCCATCGCATCGAGTTTAAGTGTATCGGCAATGGCCAGCAGGCCACTGAGCAGGGTAATAAATCCGCATATAGTTTGCTTTTTCATGAGTTGTGTGTGTCTGGTAAAATGGAGAAATGGTACGTGGGTGATTGTGGCGTAAAAGTGATCCGCTCCGCCAGGCCTACCAAAAATTTCAGACCGAGTCGCAGGGATTGGGTAGCTGAGTCGTAAGTAATGGACGATGAGCCGTTTCGGGTGGTTTCGGTGGCGTGGTGCCGGGCCGGGTGGCCGGGGTGCGGCCGGTTCGCCGGAGCGATTCTGACGGTCCGTCGATGCGGTGCCATCTTAAACCCAGCACCACGCAAAAAGCCCCTCGGCGCGAACGACGGGGGACTTTTTGCGTTAAAGGTCTGTGACTACCGCTTCATCACTTTGACCGTCCTGGTCTGGCTCGCCGTGCTGACCCGCAGCAAGTACAGGCCCGCTGGCTGATGACCCAGCCCAAAGCGGTGCTCCTCGACCGATCCGGCCTGACCCACCCCGTGCCTACCCATGACCTGACCCCGCATATCGCTCACTATCAGCGACAAAGGCTGACCACCCGCCCCCCGAACTTCGATGGATAACACGCCGTCCTCCACCGGGTTGCCCAG
>JAYTAC010000407.1:0-1378 GCA_043737755.1 Spirosoma sp. | reverse complement strand
CACCGGGTGAGTTCGGCCTGAATATTTTTGAGATGGTGCTGACCCGCAAAACCGTCCGGGGGTCCATCGTGGGCACCCGGCTCGATCTGGCCGAGAGCCTGTCGTTTGCCGCCGAGGGCCGGGTCAAGGTGCATTACAGCCGGGAACCCTTAGAAAATATTAATCAGGTTCTTACCGATTTAAAAGCCGGACAGATCAACGGCCGCGTGGTGTTGGACATCAATTAATTCCGACCATTTTTTCCATGAAAAAAACTTTATCACCACCGATTTTTCGATCAACCCAAAGGCGGCTATTCGCTTTACTATCCAATTCGCTTCGCAGAGCGATACCGCGCTGACGTTTTTGCACGTGCAGCACGTCATGCGGATGACAACCTGGAATGAGACAACCTACGCGGCTTACGAAAAGGGCGAAGTAGCGAAGGTTCGCAAAACGCTCGACGACTTCGTTAATTCGGCCTATAAATCTCAGAAAGTCAACTCGACAAATCATCTGTGCGTCATCCAGAATTCACCGTTTGTTGACAGCACCATCATGGCATATGCGGCTGACCACGCCTTCGATTACATCTGCCTCAGTGCGCGGGGAGCCGGGATGATGGAAAAACTATTCGGCACCACCACCGCCAATCTCGTCAGTCAGTCGCCGGTGCCGGTGATTGCCGTGCCGGGAATTTACCGGGCCACCAAACTGGATACGATGCTGTATGCCAGTGATTTGAGCAATTCCGAACCCCAGCTAATCCGCGTCGTTGAATTCGCCAAACCAACAGGAGCCACCGTAGAACTGCTGCATTTCAGTATGCCGTTCGACTCCGTTACCGACCCGGAAATTATACACATGGCCGTTCGGAAATACACGGATTATCCGGTAACAATACACCTGAAATCCCGCGATTTCGGGACAACGCTCACGGCTGATATCGAAGCGGTTATTGAGATCCAAAACCCTTCGCTGGTGGTGATGTTCACGACCCGGAGAGACGGTTTTTCGACCGATTATTTCTGTCGAGCAACTCCGTTGACTGTTCTTTTCTGACCAACGTGCCGCTGCTGGTGTTCGGCAAGCCTTGAGCCTTTATGGATTATTACGCCACTCCGGTTGCCGACGTTGCCCGTTCGTTGGACACCTCCCCTGCCGGGCTTGACCTCGCCACCGCCCAACAGCGGCTGGCTGAACACGGTAAAAATCAAATTGCCGATGCCAAAAAGAAAACCGTTTGGCAAATGCTGTTGCATCAGTTTACCGACGTGATGATTCTGGTACTGGTAGTGGCTGCGGTCATCTCAGCGGTCGTGGGCGAACTAAATTCAGCTTATGTCATTGGGGCAATTATTATCCTGAACGCCATCATTGGGTTTGTGCAGGAATACCA
>JAYTAC010000406.1:0-1378 GCA_043737755.1 Spirosoma sp. | reverse complement strand
CCGAACCACCACGCAGCGCAAAGGGCGAAATCTGGTTGAGACCAAAGTTGAAGTCCGACGACACATCAGTTTTGCCGTTCTCGCGTCGCTGCGTGAATTGGTTGATCTGCCCGAACTGCTGATTTACCCGCACGTTGGCCCCCGCCCGCGCGTACTGCCCGAACGTGCGGCTGTACTGCACCGACGACCCCGCCACGTTGGAGATGTAGGCCGTTGGATTGAGCGAATTGTTCTGATTATAGCTGTTGCTGCTGATGTTGACGTTGGCCGAAAAACTGCCCCGTCCGCGCGGCACCGGCGAGTGCGACCAGATAACGGCAAAATCATTGCGCGGCACCTGAGCGGTATCGACCCGGTCGCCGGAGCGGTTGCGGTTGAAACGCAGGTCTACGCGCCCGCTGTACCGGTATTTTTTGTTGTAGGCCGATGACGTACCCAACCCCCAGCTTCCGCGCGAATAAATCTGACCGGTAAATTGCAGGCCAATGTTTTCATTGACGGCCCAGTAATAGCCCCCGTCGCGCAGGTAGTAGCCCCGCCCGTTGGGTTCTTCGCCGTACTGCGGCACCAGAACACCCGACACGCCGATCTCCTTGCGTTTGGGAAACGGAAAGAAACCGAACGGCAATCCAAGGGGCAGCGGAATCTGGTTGATGACCAAATTAAACGGTCCCGCCACTACCGATTTGTTGTGGATGACCTTCAGTTTGCTGGCGTTGATGTGGAAGTGGGGCGTGGCTAAATTACAGGTCGTGTAAATGGCCTTTCCGATGTACAGATTGTCTTCGGCGTCTTTTTTCACCGTCTGCCCGCGAATATTGCCTTCGCCCTGCTGCGTGATGACGCCCTGAATGCGGCCTTTTTTGGTCTTGAAATTGTAGCGAATCTCTTTTGAGTCGTATTTCCCCTCGCCGTCGGCAAAAATGGGCCGTCCCACGAGTTTTTTGGTGGTCGAATCGTAGCGGCCTTTGGCGTAGACCTCGTTGGTAAGGTAATTGATGCGGATGTAGTCGGCCTTGAGGGATATGTCGCCGTAGTCCACGCTGGCATCGCCGAACAGTTCGACCGTCTGCCCGTCGGCCGCGTAAATGGTAGAATCTTTGGCCTGGTAATTGACCGTCGTCCGAAAGGTAGCGTCGTCGGTCTGGGCTGAATCGGCCAACACCGAATCGCCGACGGCCACCCGGAGCGAATCGCGCCCGACGGTCGTTCGGGACTCTGGCCGCACCATGTTGGGCGAGACGATGCCTGGCCGCAACGACGGAGGTGCCGGTACGCCGGAGCGGGCTTTCCGACCGCTGGATTGGCCCGGCCGTATCGACGGACCGCTGGATTGGCGGGCGGGTACGGTTTGTGAGCGTGGCGACGTTGTAGTAGT
>JAYTAC010000405.1:0-3718 GCA_043737755.1 Spirosoma sp. | reverse complement strand
TCAGCTAGCAAGCTGTCAATCAACGCTTTTAGTGCTCCAATGTCGTCGGTCTCTACCACAAGAACGTATGAGCAAATTGCGTACCTAAACAGTTACCTCTCCGCCAAACTCTGACAGCATCTTATTCTTGCTCTGATACGGCGGGTTACCGATAATCACGTCCACGGCGGGCCATTGGCGGGGCAGGTCACCCTCGAGCAGGGCATCGGCGCAAATGATGTTCTGATCGAGGTTATCCAAGGGCAGGACGGCAAATTTGGCGTCGTAGCTTTCGGCATTGTCTAAGTAACTCAGTTCTTTAGCCACCATCAGCGTCACTTTGGCGAGTTCAACGGCGTTGGTTTTCACGTCGATGCCGTAAAACTGCTGCGTGTTCACAAACGGGTAGGTTTCCAGAAACGCCTGTAGCCGTTTTCCTTCCTCGCGGGTAGTCGAGCGGTCACGGACGAGGGTGAGCAGCCGCTTTTCGAGCAGTTTCATTTCCCGGAAGGCCATAAACAGGAAATTGCCGGAGCCGCAGGCCGGGTCGAGCACCCGAAACCTGCACAGGGCCGTGAGCAAATCGTAGAGATCATCGACCGTGTCGGCGGCTTCGATGCGGTCGCTCCACGGCTGCACAATAACCGGGTCCACAATCTTTTTGATGTCGATTTCGCGGGTGTAGTGCGCTCCCAGCACGTGGCGTTCGCCCTTTTCCAGCCCGGCCTCGAAAATGGAGCCAAAGATCGACGGGTTCACCCGGCGCCAGTTGCGTTTGGCGGCAAACTGCAACTGCGAAATCTGGTAGTCGTTCAGTTCGAGCGGACTGACCTGCGCAAACAATCCGCCGTTGAAATAATCCACGTCTTTGTAGCGACCGGCGGGGGTGCGGCCCTCACGGTTCATCTCCTGAAACAGTCCGCCGATGAGGTCATAACTATTGCCTTTTTTCTCGGAGCAGTCGTCAGTGAGCCGCGTAAAAAGATGGTCGGGCAGCAGGTCGACGTCTTCGGCAAACAAGGCAATGATGCACTGCAAACAGTAGCGCAGGGCATCTTCGCGAAGTGTTCCGTTCTTGACGAACGAGTTGAAAACAGCGGCTACCTTTTCGGCGGCCGGGGCGGTCACGTCTTCGGCGTCGGCCCCAAACACGGGCGCAACGGGCACAGGACGCAGAAACCCGAACACGTTGGCGCGGGCCGGTAGCTGCGCCAGGGGAATTTTGTCGACGGGTTTGAAAACACTCTTATCAGTATCGTAAATCCAGAAGTCCGTGAAGTTGCAAAGGACAATATACTGCGGACGGTCACCGGCCAGCAGCAGCCAGTAGTTGATGGCCTGCTGAATGTGCACGTCGAGGTCTTCGCCCCGTTTTTTCATCTCGATCAGTACCCGTTTTTTCCAGACCAGATCGGCGAAGCTGGTGCCGCGCTTCACTTCCTGTTTCAGGCGAAACTCAAGTTCAGCCCCGGCTCCTTTCAGGCCGTCGGCGTGGCCGAAAGCGGTGAACAAACGGTCGAGGTAAATCTGGGCTTCGCCTTTTTCGTCGCCTTTAATGTGTTGCTGGCAGTAGTTAACAAATTCCTGTAAAGGCTGGGACATAGGGCTGGTTAAGGATACGAGAATGCAGGCTGCGCACCAACTGACGAACCTTTCATCAGGCAGGTTGTGACGCGCATTCCGCAGGCTTCCAAAAAACTCTCACTAAACTGATGTCTACTTTGCGCCGGGCTTGCGCGAGGTCGTAATTTTCCTGCACCGTCAACCAGAACTCTGGCGTGGTGTTGGCGAAAGCGGCACCAAACCGGATCGCCATCTCAGGCGTCACGCTCTGTTTGCCATTGATAATGGCCGACAAGGTTTTGCGGGTCGTGCCTAACCCCGTCGCCACTTCTGCGACGGTCAGCTTTTTACCAGTTTCTTCAAAAATACCGGCCAGCGTCTCGCGGATGAGTGCACCGGGGTGGGCGGGGTCGAACAAAGCCATAACTACTACGTTGAGCTAAGCCGATTGCAGTTCAGTACCGGACGACTGCCAGAAATGCTGGATGTTATATGCCCTCCCTTTTTTCTCTGCTTGCCGCAAGTCAAAGCTCTGTTGCATGTTCAACCACAGTTGCGGAGTCGTATTAAATGCTTCGGCCAACCGCAGGGCCATACCAGGCGTAACGCCGTGATGACCGTTGATCAACTGCGACAGTGTTTTACGGGTCACCCCCAAGCCTTTCGCAGCGGATGTTATGGATAATGCCAACGGCTCTAAATATAAACCTTTCAGAACCGCGCCCGGATGGGGCGGGCTTTTCATCGGACCTTTCACGCGAGTATCTTCCATTGCTTACTGTTCTTGTTTTAATGATAATCTAAGTAGTCAACGTCGGTTACGCCTTCGTCATCAAACTTGAAGACAATTCGGTAGTTTGCCGAAACTTTGACTGCCCAGAAGTCTTTCAAATCACCCGATAGTTTATGCAATCCCGAACCGGGGAAATCCATGTCTTCAGGTTTTACAGCCGCATCGAGCAAACCCATGACTAAGCTTATTTTTGCCAACTGCGACGCAGGAAGTTTGGATGCGTCGTCTTTTTGGTAAAATAACCTCAACGGTTTACTACTGATGCTTTTTATCATTCGCCAAATGTAACACGTTCCGTAACGGGCGTCAAGCGATTGTGACCTTTCTGTACAAGCTCATCGACAGTGGCGCGCATATCCCCGTGCGGGCCGCTGTCGCTTCATTCCAACAGCCAAATATCACCATCGGCATCCCAACTATTTTTCTATCTTTGTCAGTAGCACATACCCCTGACATTGATGAGCAAGCTGACCGCCGACGACCTGATTTACGGGTACATCAACGGTATCTTCCCGATGGCCGACGCCGACGGTACGCTGTACTGGTATGCGCCGGACCCGCGTGCCATCATTCCCATCGACACCTACAAACCCGCCAAATCGCTCCGGCCCATCCTGAATAAAAACCTCTTCGAGATTCGCATCAACGCCAACTTCGAGCAGGTCATGCGTTGCTGCTCGGTGCCCCGCTCGACCGACGACAGCGTCTGGATTTCCGACGAGATTGTCGACGCTTACACCGAACTGCACCGGCTGGGACTGGCTCACAGCGTCGAAGCTTACGTAGACAATCAGTTGGTAGGGGGGCTTTATGGCGTGGCTCTCGGGGCGGCTTTCTTCGGCGAATCCATGTTTCACCACGTCAGCAATGCCTCCAAAGTGGCCTTTTATCAGTTGATTATGATTCTGCGCGAACGACGGTTTGTGCTTCTCGATACGCAGTTTATCAACGACAACGTCCGCCGGTACGGGGCCATCGAAATCCCGAAAGCCGATTACCTGAAGCAACTAAAAACCGCCGTCCGCAAAAAAGCCCGCTTCTCCGAACCCGTGCTGGAACACCTCTTCAGCGTTCAGCAGAAGTAAGCCTGCGGCTGCAACAGCAGGGATGCTGTTGCAGCCGTAGGCTGCTAACGTTCACGGCTGTAACAGCAGGGCCGGGTGGCCGGAGCCGTGCTGTTACGGACACAAACCTACCTGTTCCCATGACCAAACCTGTTCTGGTGCTCAAGTTCGGTACGGCCTCGATTACCAAACCCACCGGCGAACCCAACGAACCAGTTATGGTCGACATTGCCCGGCAGGTGGCCGCGCTGCATCCGCACTACCGCATTGTGCTGGTATCGTCGGGGGCGGTGGGCGCGGGCAGAGCATTGATCCGCGA
>JAYTAC010000404.1:0-3722 GCA_043737755.1 Spirosoma sp. | reverse complement strand
CAGTTCCGGTAGCGGGGTACGTAAATGCCGTTGGCCCGCCGACCGTAGTAGTACTGATCTTCCATACCCTCGAAGGTGCCCGATGCACCCACGGCGAGATGGTGGTCCATGATGTTGCGGCCAAGCTGGTCAGAGTCATTACCCATTCCGTTGGGGAAGCGGGCCGACGTGGAGTTCATCAGGATAGACGTGCTGGCAAACGCCGACGCGTTCATGAAAATGATGCGGGCGTAGTATTCACGAACCTGCTTCGTGTTCTGATCGATGACCCGAACGCCGGTTGCTTTGCCTTTTTTCTCGTCGTATAGCACTTCCGACACGATGGAATCGGGGCGGAGCGTCAGGCGACCGGTTTTCACGGCTGCGGGTAGCGTGGCGGCCTGGGTGCTGAAGTAAGCTCCGTATGGGCAACCGCGCATGCACTGATTCCGGAACTGGCAGGCCGCCCGGCCGAGGTCGTAGTGCTGCTGCTTGGGCGCGGTCAGGTGAGCCGTGCGGCCCATCGTCACTTTGCGTCCGCCAAACGACTTCTCGATGCGGGCTTTTACTTCCTTCTCCACGCAGTTCATCTGCATGGCGGGCTGAAAATTGCCGTCCGGCAGAACGTCTAAACCATCTTTGCTACCCGAAACACCCACAAATCCTTCGACGTAGGTGTACCACGGGGCAAGGTCTTCGTAACGAATGGGCCAGTCGACGCCAATGTTTTCTTTGGCATTGGCCATGAAATCTTCTTTGTTCCAACGGTAACTCTGCCGCCCCCACATCAGCGACCGACCGCCCACGTGATAACCCCGAATCCAGTCGACCTTACGGTTTTCCTTTTCGAGGTACGGGTTTTCTTTGTCGTTCTCAAAATGGTGGCGGTGTTCTTCGTTGGCGGTGTAGCCGGTACGCATGTTGGCCCAGTACTCCTCGGCTGCCATCGTCGTAACGCGTCCCCGGTGTGGAAACTCCCACGGGTTTTTGGTTGCCGTTTCGTAGCCTTCGATGTGTTTAATATCGCGGCCCCGCTCCAGCATCAGCACCTTCAGGCCCTTTTGGGTCAGCTCTTTAGCTGCCCAGCCACCCGATATACCCGACCCGACAACGATGGCGTCGTAGGTCATGTCTTTCTTAGCGTCTATATTAAGGTTCATGATTTTAGAATGGATAATGAATAACGTAAAATGGATAATGTATCAGCGAGGGACACTATTTTTCGTTCAATTATTCACTGTGCATTGTTCATTTTACACTAAAGTGCCCACGCCTTTTGGCCGGGTTTGAGGGGAACGCAGCCGTCGTAGCGGCCCGGAACGGCCACGTATTCGAGTGCCTGGGTTGCGCCAATTTCGGACGTGAAATAGCCCGTCAGGGTGAGGTCTTTCAGGATGGTGAAGAACGGCGAACCGTTGTTGCCGCTTTTGCCCCGCTCTCTGGGTGCCTGTGCGTCGGCCTGAGCACCGGCAGTCTGCATATTGACTTTCTGCGCTTTCTGCTGTTTGGCGTCGGCTTCGAGTTTTTTCACGATCTCAATTCGCTGGGCGGAGTCAAGCTGCGCAAACGCCTTACCATAATCGTCCTGACTGAGTTTGTTGGTCTGAGCCAGACCTTCGAGGAAGCGTTTCTGATCGGCTTCTTTGTAGCAGTCTTTCAGCAACACGTCAATGATTTCGTTCACCTTGGCGGCTTTGGCACCGGGTGTGCTGGTTGTCGGAATGATGGTTTCGGCCAATTCAGCAACCGTCGCGTCCTGATCGGCGGTGAAAAAGACCGGCATACCAGTCAAGGTACGCCGGGCGGCCGAAGCTTCCAGCGTATCCGCCAGCGCAGGCAGCGTCATGGCCACACCAGTCAGCGCGGCTACCCGCATGAGGGCGTCTCTTCTGTTCATGAGCGTAAAGTGGGTTACAGTTTTAATTAAAACGATGTAAAGGGAAACAAATATATAACAATCAAGGATAGAGTTGTCCGTTTCGGAGACTGCGTTTTGCGGTATCAGCCGGAAGTTCGCTGGAGCCGAACCCGTGAAAAAGAGTGTCTCCGTTCACAAGCAGGTAAAGTTCCTCCTTTGCTGTTCATTTGCTTGATACTGATTGTCTTACCAGAATGTTTCGTCTGCCTAAACGCGCCAATAGCAAATAATCTACTTCACAGCCGTTTTAAGCGTCACAAAATACACCCGATTCCGGTCGATAGTATTGGTAGCGGGCAGCAGTTTGGCCGCGTACGTACCGACGCCGGCCACGCCGAAATCATCATCGTTAGACACCGCCAACAGTGTCGGGCTGATAAGAGCCAGCCCTTCGGCCTTGTCGTGGGGGTATACGGGCGACGTTTCCAGTGCCAAATCCAGCACTAATGTCTTGCTGACGGGCGTGATGCCGTTGGTTTGCAATGCAGCCGCCGTTTTGAGTTCTTCCACGGTTTTGCCGCCGTACAGTCTGCCGTTCGCGCTATTGGCCGGGTCCGAAATATCGGTTGCCCCGGTCAGGTCGATCTTGTACACGCGCTTGAACAAGGTGTTTTTGTTGGCGTCCGTACAGAATTCGCCGTCGCGTTCGAGCACCAAGAACGTCGTGTTCGTGACAGCCACAATTTCGCTGTTGGCCTGCAAGTTGGCCCGCTCGATAAGGTACACGAACTGCTTGGTGGCTCCAGTGGCGATGTCGAACGTCAAAATCCGCGTCACTAGCGAGCCAGACACCGCCGTTACCGATGGATTATACAGGGGAAATTGCATGATGCCGACCAGCGTTTTGCCGTCAGGCGTAATGGTCAGTCCTTCCATGCCCCGATTGGGTCGACGCGTGGCGTAAACCAATGGAATCCGGCGACTACCCGTGCCGCTCCCGAATGGGTTGATGCGTTCGATAGTGCGGCCGTTCGCGTCGAAATGAACAAGGTGCGGTCCGTATTCATCGCTCACCCAGAACGTACCGTCGGGCGCAACGGCTAATCCTTCGGGGTCCAGCCCGTCGGCACTCGGCGCAATGGTGTTGCCGTTGACATCGAAAGCCGTTTCGCCCGTGCCGCCCTGATTGGCCGGGTTGGGCAGGCCGTTGA
This sequence comes from Spirosoma sp., assembly GCA_043737755.1. Classification (GTDB taxonomy): domain Bacteria; phylum Bacteroidota; class Bacteroidia; order Cytophagales; family Spirosomataceae; genus Spirosoma. The sequence goes on along the minus strand of JAYTAC010000404.1, from coordinate 674 downwards.
GTCTGCCACCCGTGCTGTTTTTGAGTTCGATAATCGATTCCAGCGTCATCTGACCGTTCTTGACCCGAAACTTGCCAAGCTGCGGAGCGAAATCGGGTTTGGCGAATACTTTCGAGTTGGCAACCGTCCCGTCAATGTTCGGTCCCCGGTCGGTGAGCATGTAAAACGCACCAAGGTCGTTGGGGTCGGCGGCAATGGCCGAGCTGAATCCGCCGTTGAACACCCGCACGTTACCGACAGTCGTCAGCACGGTGGGTAAAAACGTGCCGGGGTTCGTGGCGTCGACAACGGCGGGCATATTAGGCGCGGAGGTGAGCCGGTGGTCTTCGCAGGCGGTGGTCAGCAGGAGGGCAGCGGCCGTAACGACGGATACGACGCAGGCAAGGGATAGGTATTTCATGGCTGATTGTGGGAAAGTAATGCAGGTAAGCCGCAAAATTCGGCGGAGTCCATTACCCCAGCATTACCACAACAGTACCACAACAGTACCAAGTATGAAGGGATTGTTACGTTTTGGGCCGGTACTGATTGGCCCGTTCGTTGCGTTCGGCCAGCGTCACGATTTCGGTAATGCGTTTGGCGCGGGTAGCGGGTGTTTTGGCGTTGAGCAGCCACTCTAAAATACCGCGTTTCGCTGAGCGGGGAAATGCGTCAAAGTAGCTCTTCGCCACAGG
>JAYTAC010000403.1:0-1382 GCA_043737755.1 Spirosoma sp. | reverse complement strand
AAACGAATTCTGACCGATGAAACGATATAAGCTATTGATAACGAATGCATTGCTGGCGGGACTGGCAGCATGCACAAAAGTAGATGACCCGTTTGTGGACCGCGTGGTCGCGCCGGTACTGGTCGTGATCGACAACGCAATGGGCGACGGGGGCGGACAAACTGGGGAGCCGGTCGTGTCGCAGAAGGTGGCCGGGCCGGTGACGCTGGCCGTGAAAATCTACGAACTCGATAAAAGCGGCATCCTCAACAAGGCGGTCGGCATCGACTCGATTCCGGTAACGTCGCTGGCCATCAAACTGACCACCCGCGCTGGTATCGCTCTGGGTGACCTGACGACTGATAAAACCGGGCGGGCAAGCATTGCCAAAACGTGGGCTGAACTGGGCGTGGCGGCTCCTAAAGCGGGCAGCAGCGTCTCCCTGACCTGGACGGGCGCGTACAAGGGACAAGCTTTTTCAAGGCTGTCACGGGTACAGGCCATTAACTAGCGGTAACACACAATCGTAGATTTATCATTTATCATTAAACATTATGTCCATCAATCGTCGTGACTGGCTGCGTACCAGTATGTTATCCGGTTTAGGGCTGGCCGCACTGCCGGGCGTTGCCGCACCCATGTCGTTTTGTGAGCCGGAACCGACCGCGCCACTCGGTTATAAACCCCCGGCCGGGAAGCTGAAAGCCCGGCTGTCGGCGAATGAGAATCCGTACGGTCCCTCGCCGAAGGCCCTCAAAGCCATCACCGAAGCCGCACCCGACGGATTCCTCTACGCGATGGAATACGCCCGTCAGTTTCGGAAGTTGGTGGCCGAAACCGAAGGCGTTCCCGAAGATCACGTGCTGCTCGGAGCCGGTTCGGGCGAGTTACTGACGGCGGCTTCACTCTGGGCTGCATACCGCCCCACTGCCGGTCGCAGTATCGTGGCTCCCGACCCAACGTTCGATGCCCTGCCCCGCACGGCCGTCAAGCACGGCATCACGATGGACCGCGTACCGCTGGTAGCGGCCGATGGCTATGACATTAACCTGAACAAATTGGCCGAACGCGTAGGCAGTCAGACGGGTATGGTTTACCTCTGCAATCCCAACAACCCAACCGCCATCACCGTCGATCCGGCCAAACTGCGCGCGTTCTGCGAAGCCGTTGGTGCGAAGACGCCGATTTTGGTGGACGAAGCCTACATCGACTACACCCCCGACCCAAAAGCGTATTCGATGGTCGATCTGGTACGAAAAGGTAGTAACGTCATCGTGACCAAAACCTTCTCGAAAGTCCACGGCTTCGCGGGGTTACGGACGGGCTACATGATCGCCAAACCGGAGATTCTGGAACAAATCAGCAAGTTTGCCACGGGCGGCAGCAGCCTGAGCATGACCACG
>JAYTAC010000402.1:0-3724 GCA_043737755.1 Spirosoma sp. | reverse complement strand
AATATCCGGTGACCATGAACTACATTGAACTGATGGTCGACCTGCCGTGGAACGAATACACGAAGGACAACTTCGATCTGAAGCGGGCGCAGAAGATTTTGGATGGTGATCACTTCGGTCTGGAGAAAGTGAAAGAACGGATCATTGAGTATTTAGCCGTTCTGAAGCTAAAAAACGACATGAAAGCTCCGATTCTGTGCCTGTACGGTCCTCCGGGGGTGGGCAAAACATCGCTGGGCAAATCGGTGGCAAAAGCCCTCGGCCGGAAATACAGCCGCATGTCGCTGGGTGGCGTTCACGACGAAGCCGAGATTCGCGGGCATCGCAAAACGTACATCGGGGCCATGCCAGGCAAGATTATCCAGAACATCCGCAAGTGTGGCACGGCCAACCCGGTGTTCATCTTAGACGAAATCGACAAAGTCAGTTCCGACTACCGGGGTGATCCGTCGTCGGCCCTGCTCGAAGTGCTGGACCCGGAGCAGAACAGCACGTTTATGGATAACTATCTCGAAACCGAGTTCGACCTGTCGCGGGTGCTGTTCATTGCCACGGCCAACTCGCTCGACACCATTCACCCTGCCCTGCGCGACCGGATGGAGATCATCGACATTGCGGGCTACACGGTGGAGGAGAAAGTGCAGATTGCCAAAAAGTACCTTATTCCAAAGCAACGAAAAGACCACGGCCTGAAAACCAAGGATTTACAGTTTGATGATAAAGCCATTTTGCGGATCATCGAAGGCTACACCCGCGAGTCGGGCGTCAGGAATTTGGAGCAGAAAATTGGCGCGTTGATTCGGAAAGTTGCCAAATCCATCGTGATGGAGGAGGAGTATAACCACACCGTCAAAGTTACCGACGTGGCCAAGATGCTGGGTGCTGAGATTTTCGACAAGGAACTCTACGCCGACGACGACATTGCGGGTATTGTGACGGGCTTGGCCTGGACGCAGGTGGGGGGCGAAATACTGCTCATCGAATCGAGTCTGAGCCGGGGAAAAGGCATTCTGACACTGTCGGGGCAGTTGGGCGACGTAATGAAGGAATCGGCTATAACGGCACTTTCCTACCTTAAAGCGCACGCCGACGATCTGGGTATCGACTACCGGACGTTCAACCACTACGATCTGCACGTTCACATTCCGGCGGGTGCCGTTCCGAAAGACGGTCCCTCGGCCGGTATTACGATGCTGACCTCAATGGCGTCGATTTACACCCAGCGTAAAGTAAAACCGTATTTGGCCATGACCGGCGAGATAACGCTCCGGGGCAAAGTGCTGCCGGTGGGCGGCATTAAGGAAAAAATCTTAGCGGCTAACCGGGCGGGTATCAAGGAATTGATTCTGTGCTCGAAAAACCGGAAGGATATTGACGAGATCAACCAGAGTTACATCAAAGACCTCCAGTTTTACTACGTCGATACGGTCGATCAGGTACTGGAAATAGCCCTGTTGCCGGGTCAAGTTGGCAAGCCGATGAAATTCGTACTGCCGGAGGATAAAGAGCAGCGCGAGATGGAGCAGGCGTATTGAGTTTTGTGCCTGAGTTTTCAGGTGTTTGTGTGTTTGGCCCGGCGCGACGGCGACCCGGCCAAACACTTTTTTTGTGCTCGATTTTCAGACGCTCTCCGCCGACTACCAGCAGGCTCTGTTGCGTTAAGTTATACCGTTCTGGCTCAAAAACGGTCGGGACGGGTTGGACGGGTATTTCGATATGCTGCCGGCAGCGGGCGAGGTCATCGGGAGCAACAGTCCGTAACGGCACAAGCACAGCAAGCATGGGCATTTACCTGGCCATATAACACTTTCGATGGCCAAAGCTGAACTGGCTGATTCATGCCCGGCACGAGGGCAGTTCTCTGCGTCAGTTTACCCACACCGATTTATTCGATTGTTACGCCCGGCTCGACCGTCGGGGTCGTCCGCTTACTCCGGCAAGCGATTGTGTAGCTGCGTGTTCGGTAGTGATAGCTTACGCTCAATTCTACCGCACTGCCGGTGTCACCGAGTAGGCGATGCTTGCCAGACAAACAGTTGGCGGTTTGCTGGAGCATCGGGAGCAGGTCCGCGTTCGATAGCAGGAGATTGGTGAATTTTGGCAACTGCGTCACCTCCAGCGAAGCAGCGACGTTTCTGAAAGCCGTGCCGGATATGCAGCCGCTGCCGGACAAAGAATCGGGGAATGCCGCCATTGAGACAGCTACCTGCGAAATCATGCGTGAGTTTCCGGATCGGCGCACCAACACCCTGCGCGGGTACGTCCTGCCCGAAGGTATCTTCACAAACACGCCCGAAGGTCGGCGTATTAACGTTGGTCTGACGTTTCAGACCATGAGGTGTTTATGGTTGAGCCAACAAGCCTGGGATGAAGAAACGGGCGGACTTGGTCAGTACATCGATATGAAAAGCCAGCCATCAATCTTCCCCAACGTCCGGCACAAATGGGCCTGGGTGCAGACGAAAGCCGTTTCGTGCCTGATGAAAGGCTATTTCCAAACTCGCCACTCTGAGGGTTTTGAGTGGTTCAAGTGCATTCACGAATACACGTTTGCGTATTTCCCCGATCCAAAACACATCGGCTGACACGTGGTTATCGGCCAGCACCGGTTGCCGTTGCTACCAACCACGTCAATACCGGGAACCAACTGTTTTGCGCTCCTCAAATGCTTGACCGAAACGGCACAGATACCAACGAAATGCGACCCATTGCAACCGGCAGGGCGAAGCGTGCGGTTACGCTAATCGTTCCGGTAGTTTTCAATCGCCCCGCGTACATTCCCGAACTTCGTCAATAATTTCTCCGCAGTATCCCGCGAGACATCAATTTCGCTCATTACCATTTTGGCGGCCCGATCCTGTAACTTAATGTTAGTCAATTGCATGTCGACCATTTTGTTGCCCTTCACCCGGCCCAGTTGAATCATCACGGCCGTTGAAATCATGTTCAGCACCAGTTTCTGAGCGGTTCCGGCTTTCATGCGGGTGCTGCCCGTCAGAAACTCCGGTCCTGTCACCACTTCCACCGGAAACTCAGCCACCTGCGCCACCGCCGATCCGGGATTACACACCACGCAGCCCGTGAGCAAACCGGCAGCCCGCGCCTGATTCAGCCCGCCAATGACATACGGCGTCCGACCCGATGCAGCAATGCCGATGACCGTATCCATTGGGATAGGTCGGTGCGGTGCCATGTCTTGCCAAGCCTGTTTAGCGTCATCTTCGGCGTTTTCGACCGCTCTACGGATGGCTCCGTCGCCCCCGGCCATCAACCCGATTACCAAATCGAACGGAACGCCGTAGGTTGGCGGGCACTCCGAGGCATCGACCACACCCAGGCGACCACTTGTGCCGGCGCCAATGTAGATTAGCCGCCCGCCCTGCCGCATCCGGGTCACGATCTGCGTCACCAGCATCTCGACCTGCGGAATCACCCGCTCAACTGCATCCGGGACGGTTTTGTCTTCCTTATTTATATTCGTGAGCAGATCATGAACGGACATTTGCTCCAGATGATCGTAATGAGATGCATTTTCTGTTATCATGTGTTTCATAAGGTCATTGACAAAGGTTTGAAATTTGTTGAATGTTTTCGTCGTAAATCTGTTTTTTCTTGCCTAAACCGATGATGTGTTCGTTATTTACGGTGCGATTACACTATCAGCGAAATTTCGCTAAACGAGAAGATGACCACCGAACGCGCCACGCAACTCAACCGATTCAGT
>JAYTAC010000401.1:0-3725 GCA_043737755.1 Spirosoma sp. | reverse complement strand
TGGCTCCCAGTACTTTACGAACCCCGATTTCTTTGGTGCGCTGCTCGGTGCGCATCACGGCAATGGCGAACAAGCCCATACACGAAAGGAGAATGGCAATCCCTGCTGCCGTTGTGAACAATCGGCTCAGGCGGGCTTCGCGCCGGTACCAGCGGTCGGTGTTCTCATCGAGAAACGACCCGTTGAAGTCTTGCTTGGGCGCGATGGTTTTCCAGGTGGCTTTCACTATTTCCATTGCACCGGGCAGGTTGGTTGAGGCCACGCGAACAAGCAGGTAACTGATGGCTTTGTCGCGCTGCATTTGCAGCACAATCGGCGCAGCTTTCTGGTGCAGCGAATACAGGTTGAAATCCGCCACTACACCCACCACTTGCTGCGGCCCTTTGGCCGAGTCGGGCAGGATAAACTTACCGATGGGGTTGGTCTCGCCCATCTGCTTTGCCATACTCTGCGTAATCAGCACCGACCGGGTAGAGTCGCTGCCGAAACTGATGTCGAAGTCACGGCCTTTCAACAGCTTGATGTTCAGTGTTTTCAGGTAATCGTAATCCACGCGAAGCCAGTCGCAGAGGACTTCCCGCTTACCGTACATGAAGCCATACATGCTCCGCGATGAAGAGCCATCCAGACCCGCTCCAAGGTTCACACCGGTGCCGCTGACCGCCAACACAGTAGGCTGATTAGCGAGCTGATCGCGCAGGAAGCGCAGGGCGGTCGTGCCACTGAGGTCGTTGCCCACCGGTACGCTGATGACTTGCTCAGTGGTGTAGCCGAGGGGTTTTCCACGCAGATACGTTAACTGCTGACTCATAATCAGGGTGCAGACGATGAGCAGACTGGCGATGGCAAACTGCGCCACGATCAAGCCATTGCGCAACAAACCGGATCGGCCAGCGCGTAACGTACCTTTCAGCACCGTGACTGTATTGAACCGCGCCACGACCCACGCCGGGTAGCTACCGGCCAGCACCGTAATGAGCAGGAACGTCAGCCCCATGCCCAGCAATGCACCCGGCCTGACGAGGTCGGCGGAGGTAATGTGAGCGACAAACAACGTGTTGAACTGGGTACGGGCCGTGTAGGCCAGGCCGAACCCGAACAGAGCCGCACCACCGCACAGCAGCACGGTTTCGCCCCATATCTGCACGAATAACTGCCCCCGCATCGCCCCCAGCGACTTACGGACGCCCACTTCCCGTGACCGCGTAAATGCCTGAGCAATCGTAAGATTCACGAAATTGATACCGGCAATGAGCACCATGAACAGCCCTACCAGAAGGAGCGTATAGATGTAAGACTTGCTCACGCCCTGGCCACCTGTGGTTCTGGTATCGAAATGCACCTCGCGCATGGGTAGCAGCAACAGGCTTGTTTGCTGGCCGCGTTCGTTTTTAGCGTAGCCCTGTTCATGTTGCTCCTTGATGCTTTGCGCCATGTATTTTTGAATGAACGCTTCGAGCCGCTTCTCCACGGTTGCCTGGGTGATGTTGGGAGCCAGTTTCACGAACACTTCGTGGTCGGTGTGACTCCAACTTTTGCGCATGTCCTGGTCAGCCCCGGAGTTTTCAATGCGCATCAGCGCGTCGTATTCAATGGTCGAATTGTTGGGGAAGTCGGCCAGTACGCCCGTAACGGTGGCGGTAGTAAATGTGCCGTTGAGGTTGACCTGCACCGTTTTCCCCACTGGATTGACCTTCCCAAATACATCCTTCGCCATGTTTTGGCTAATGACGAGGCCACTACGGTCGGCCAGGGCCGTGCCGACACTGCCTTGAAGCAGCGGAAACGAGAACAGTTTCAGGAAATCAGCGTCGCACAGCCGCACCATTTTATTGAACGACTTGTGACCATACCGAACTCCTGCCGACCCACTCATCCAGGTCGTAGCAGCCTCGACTTCGGGAAATTCAGCCTTGAGCGCGGGCAGCAGCGGATAAGGCATTGACGTGCTTTTCTTGGGGGAGCCGTCGCGGTCGGTTGAGGAGAAATAGAGTTTAAAGATCCGCCCGTGGTCGGTGTGGAAGCGGTCGTAGGATAGTTCAAAGGCGGAGGTCAGGCAGAGCAGCAACGCCGATCCGAAGGCTACCGATAATCCCAGCACATTGATGACCGTATGCGTCCTGTTCTTCCAAAGTGTTCGCCAGGCGATCTTAAAATAGTTTCGTAGCATGTCCGTTTCGGGCCTAAGTGCAGTTACCCATCCCGCAAACAGCTTGCCAGTAACGAAAAACGCCTTTTCTGCGCTGTCAGTCTAATTTGTCTCAATTACTGGTGTCCGATATCGGACACTGAGTGTACGGTGGCGGACAGTTTGGGCGTGGCCTTAACGCACGAATGCCCGCCGGAAACGCTTCGGCGGGCATTGGTCAAAGGGATGTGCGTAAGTGTTTAGGTGTATGTGTGTGTAAGTGTTTCGCACCCGAAAACACTCACACACGCGTACACCTAAACACCCGCTATGCGTTCTTCTTGCTTTTCTTCCCCTTCATCGCGGGCAGGGCGGGCATTTTGGCGGTGTAGTCGGTGATGCTCTTCTCGATGCCTTCCTTGAAAAACGGGAAGGCCGCATCGTTCGACGACTGACCCAACGTCAACGCCTTCTGCGCTATCGGCACGGCTTCGGCGAACTTGCCCATTTTGCCCAGGATCTGCGACTTCACGTACAGGTTGCGGTACGTCTCCTTCGCCGTGATGGACTTGTCGATCCAGCCCAGCGATTGCTCTAAGTTGCGGCCTTTGCTTAGGTTGTAGCTGGCTGCGGCCTGCAACACCGCCGGGTCTTCGGGCTTGTCGGCTACGGCTTTGTCGACGTTAGCGGCTGCGTTGGTGTTCACGTCCACGCCGAGGTCGGCAGTAGCTCTCACGTCGGCAAACATGATGTTCATTTTGGCCGTGCTGTCCGTTACGTCGCTGAAGCCAATCGTGAACATCTCTATTTTTTCACCCCCTTTTACGGGCTTTAGCTGAACGCGCAGCGCGTCGTCATCTTGTTTGTAGGTTGGCTCCGTCACAGTCAGGTTCTTGCTGAAAATCAGCGTCCAGTCGTCCATCGAGGGCATCGATAGAATGGCGTAGCTACCGGCGGGCAGCGCTTTTCCGTTCACCATCAGGTCGGTCGAGGTGGTGAAGGCAGTAGCTTGGTTGGCACCCGTGCGCCAGATTTTGCCGGTCGGCACGAAGGCGTCGGTGAAGGGCGTCCGGCCTTTCAGACTGGGCCGCGAGTACTTCACGGTCAGGTCGGTGGTGCCGACGGTCTGCATCACCGTGGCAGAGGGGCTGGGCGAGGGGAGTTTGATCTGGGCCGTTGCCAACTGAGCCGCGAGGGCTAAGGTTGCGCCACTGAGTACGAATTTACGCATGATGTTGTCGTTGATTGGATTGATGGTTAGTCCGAATGACAGGACAAATTTGCCCATTTTTAGCCAAACCCCAACCCATGCACCGTCAACCACTCCTGAATTTGCTCCGTTGCCACGCACCAGCCGATGATGATGAGCGGGCTATGACGTTGGCCACGATTACCTTCGTCGGGCAGCACCCCGACTGTTTCGAGCGGTCACTGACCATCGGCCATATCACCGGCTCGGCCTGGATCGTCAGCCCCGACCGGCAACAGATTGTGCTTATTCACCACCGCAAACTCGACCGCTGGCTTCAGCCCGGTGGTCACGCCGACGGCGATCCTGATGTTGCCGCCGTGGCTCTGCGGGAAGCGAGGGAAGAAA
>JAYTAC010000400.1:0-1383 GCA_043737755.1 Spirosoma sp. | reverse complement strand
ACCGGACAGCCACTGCCAAACGGTCTGTATGTGCTGAAGCTGCGGGTGCATTCGGCCGCCGACGGCTCGGTTGCCAACGGAAGCGGGCGGTTGCTGTTGACAAAATGAGTTGTTGGGCTGAGTGGCCCGTTTTTTCTTATCTAACGTTTCCTTGTAATTTTGACCGCGCACAACTGCCACACCATCCACCAGTTGCTGTTGCTGACCAACACTTTTTTTATGAAGCGCAATTTCTTCCGTGTCCTTCTCGGCGTTTGCAGTTTTGTTCCCCTCGTCGTTGCTGCCCAGTCAATCGCCCCTGTTGATCCGGGCACTCAGCAGTCCACTGTCCCGAAAATGACCGGGGTTCCAGCCGCCAATGCATTAGCCGCCCCCATTCCCACCAACCTGAACGGACAGCAACTGAACATTCCGACATCGTCCGTTCCATTTCTGAACTTCACGCCCGATGCCCGCTCCGGTGCGTTGGGTGAGGCCGGGGTAGCACTCGGCGATGCCGATGCCAACGCCATCTTCTGGAATCCGTCGAAATTAGTGTTTGCCAAGCAGGACAAAGGCGCGTCGATTTCCTACACGCCCTGGCTGCGCGAACTGATCGGCGACATGTATTACACGTATCTGAGCGGATATTCCAAGATCGGTAAAAACTCAGTTGTGGGCGGTTCGCTCATGTATTTTGACTTGGGAACCGTCAATTTCACGACGGCAACGGGCGTAGCAGCCGGTACATTCAACTCCCGCGAGTACGCCGTGACGGCAACGTTTGCGCAGCGGCTGTCGCAGAATTTTTCCCTTGGCGTTGACCTTAAATACCTGAACTCCAACCTCGCGTCGGGTAGCAGTACGCCAGGCCTGAAACCGGGTGCCACGGCCGCTGCCGACATCAGCGCGTTTTACCGCAACGAAGCCCGCGACAACGCATCGGGTAAAGGACTCGGCTGGGCCTTCGGCGGGATGATCTCTAACATCGGTGGTCAGATTAACTACGGCGGTACTCAACGTTACTTCATCCCGACAAACCTGCGTCTGGGAACTGCCGTCACCTACTACGCCGATCAGTACAACAAGTTCAACGTTTTGTTAGACGTTAATAAGTTAATGGTGCCCACACCCAATGTGGTCAATGGCGTCAACCTGAATGCGGGCAAAAGCTACTTCAGTTCGGTGTTCGGCTCGTTCAGCGATGCGCCGGGTGGCTTCGGCGAGGAACTCCGGGAGTTTACCCTCTCAACCGGTATCGAATATTGGTATAATGAACAGTTCGCGGTTCGGGCCGGGTACTTTGGCGAATCAAATACCAAAGGCGGACGCAAATATGTGACAACCGGTCTTGGCCTGCGGTTGCAGGATCGGTTCGGCGTCGACTTTTCCTACCTGCTGCCC
>JAYTAC010000399.1:0-3727 GCA_043737755.1 Spirosoma sp. | reverse complement strand
TTAATAAAATATACATTCGCATGGCCTACACCGGGTCCGAAACGCAGTGGAGCCTGCGGTTCCGGCGCAACCGTCAAAAGGGCGACGGCAACTTAGACTATACCGGTAAATATGGTGGTGAAGAAGGAAGCTACTACCCCGACGGCACGTCGGACCGGGCTGAGCAGACGAAGATGTTTTCGGTGAAGGGCGATGGTCAGTTCCGGGTCTACGAAATTGACCTGAGCCAGAACCCCGAGTGGCGAAACGTCATCAACGAAATCTACCTGAAGCCCCACGCCGTAGACGGTAAGTACAATTATAACTCGGGCGAGTCGGCCATCATCGACTGGATCGACGCGAATCCCAACGGCCCGTCCAATTAGAAAAACGGACTGATCAGTACAGTATCCTTATCCAGCGAAAAAGCCGCTTCCCATTGCAGGGAAGCGGCTTTTGTTTATGAGAACAGGTCAGTCAACCACCGGGCGATGTCAGGCCGCCATGCGCAGATACGGCTCCTGAGCAGGTTGCTCCAGCATCGGCGCGATAATGGTGTTCATCCGCTCGCGCACGAAACTCTCCTGAAGATAAGTCGGCAGTTTGGCTACCAACTGCCGGTATCCGTCGATGCCGAGTGCTTTGGCAATGTATACTTCGTGAACGGCGTTGACGTGCGATACGATGTTGACCAGACTTTGGTGAAACAGCTTGACGTCGATCTCCGAATCCACAAACCGCTCGATCTCCCGATTGGTCGATGAGATGCGCAGGCGGCTCAGCATGTCGAAATACGTCGTGTAGCCGATCTGCTTGGCCAACTGCTTGTACTGGTCAACGCTGAATTTCTGTAGTATCTCGCCCGTCTTGGCACTGCGGAGGGCCGTCTTCGGATTGTTCTGAATGGCGTTGCGCAACGACTTCACGCGCTGGTCGCGGGTGGTTTTCAGAAACTGCGCCAACTCGACCTGCGCCGACCCCGACCGCGATGGCAGCAGCAAGTCTGTTTTGGCCGCTACGCTGAACCGCTTCGCCTGCGGCAGCCGCTGAATGCGGTAGCTGTTAATGGGACCGAGGGCGTAGTAGCCAATGGACGCCGGATAGTAGCCCCGCACGACCATATTGCCAATTCGCTTGCGAATCAGTTCCTCGTTGCTGACGTTGACGCCCTGCACAGCTAAGAATGCCCGCGCACTGAACAATGCGCTGTAGTACGCCTGTGGAAACGTCCAGTGCAGCGAACTCTGAAGATACTGCTCGTCGTTGACGACGGGCGTGATGCGGAGCGCATATTCGGCACTCCAGCTATTGAGCAGCAACTTCTCCAGCGACCGGCGGCTCTCGTCGGTGGCGCGGCCGTAGAACTGGCCGAAGACGGGAAATTTGGCCACGTCGAACAGGTCGTTCTGGTGCTGGATATGGTAGTCCATCGCGAAGAAGTGGTTCAGAAACACCTGCGCCGGAATCGACTTCCGCCAGTTCTCATCGGTCGGCAAGCTGCCCGCCGGAACTGGTGCCAGCGGGGCCTGAGTGTTCGGAGAATGCATCGAAACGTTGGTTGTCTGTGTCATACAATACCAACGAAAACAGGCCCGTCAGCGTTCATTTCAGAGTGATAATTATAGGGTACATAACTCATTGTAAAACAATGCATTATAGATCATTTTTGACCCTTAAAACCGGCTGATTCAGCGTGGTGATCCGGCCTGGTGGCGGTGGCGGTTTTCCGGGAAACCGGATGTACTTTTGAGCGGCCTTTCTGCGTTGTTTCTACACGATGAATAGAATTCGAGTTTTGCTCTTTGCCAGTCATTTATTCCTCTTTTCGCTGCTGCATTCGCCCGTTTCGGGGCAGTCCGGACCCCGGTCCGTATCGGTTGCCGAAGCGGCTTCCATTGAAGGGACTGTGATTGACGCGGTCACGAACCGACCACTATCGGGCGTGAGCATTTCCGCCAAAAATCAGTCGGGTACTGTGGTGGCGCAGCAACGTACCGGGGTTGCCGGGGCCTATCACCTGAGTCTCGACGACCCGAAGCAGGCGTATGTGATCGTAGCGAATGCTGAGGGCTACCGGCCCCACGAGGAGCGGGTGGTGTTTACCACGGCAACGACGCTCTCTACCCGAATGTCCAGGAAAACTATCGGGCTCTACCGCCCCATTCCAACGCTGTTGCCCGAAGCCGTCGTCATTGCTCCGCCTACCCGGTCTACGGCGGTGTCTGCCCCGGCGGGGCCGCGCCTGACGCCCCCCAAGACGCTCGATGCCAAAGTGATTTTTGCGCCCCCGCTCGTGGTGGCGGCTCCCGGCAAAACCACGCAGTTGCGGGCCATTCAATTTGTGCAGAGCAAAGCCGAACTTCTGGCCGATGCCCAGCCCGCTTTAGAGCAGTTGGTCGCTTTCCTGAAAAACAATCCGACGACGGAGATCGAACTGGCCGGGCATACCGATAATCAGGGCGATTTCGACGAGAATCTGCGGCTGTCGAAGCAGCGCGTCGAGGTGGTGAAGGCGTATTTAGTGGCTAATGGCATTGCTGCCGACCGGATTGCCACGCGCGGCTACGGACCTACGCGACCCATCGGCAGCAACAACGCCGAAACGACGCGTCAGCTAAACCGGCGCGTCGAGATGACGGTGCTGAAGCAGTAGGTATCACGGGCTTCAAGCTCGTACGCGCATTCCGGGTACGGGCTGAAGCGGCAGCGGCCGTCCGTCCGTGATACCTACCTCCCCAAAATCATCTCCGCCACTTCCCGGCCGGTTTGCATGGCTGCGTTCAGGGACGGGTACGCCGTTTGGTCGCCACACTGGTAGAGCGATTCGGTTAGTTGCAGCCCGGTCGCTGCACTCTCGCCGTTGGCCGGTGGGTTGTAGGCGGGCAGCGCGTGGGGCAGGTGATAGGTGCGCAGGTGCCGCCAGGTGCGCACGTCCGGGCTAAACCAGTCGGTCAGTTCCAGCCGAATCCGATCTGCCAGAGCCGCTTCGTTGACCGTTTCCAGTCCTTGTGTGCTGACCGAAATCAGCGCGGTGCCGGCGGGGGCGTAATCCGGGGCCACGTCGCTCATCACGGCGAGGTTATGGACCGCCGAACTGCGCTGTGCGTTGAGCATCAGCAGTTTCTTTGACGGAATAGACTCCGGCCTTTCAGTGACTGCGAAATACGTGCAGGTCGTGTGGTTGAACAATCGCTCAGTGGAGACAGCACGTTTCTGCCCCGAGTCGCCCCGCAAAACCTCGGCCTGGGCCGCGTCTACGGCCAGCACGACGGCCGCGCTCGCGAGTGTTTCGCCGGAGTCGAGCACGACCCGGTTGCCGTCGATGCGCCGGACGAGCGTTCGCAGCCGGATTTGATCCGGCGACAGTCGGCCCGCCAACTGGTCGGGAATGGCCCCGATCCCCCGCGCGGGCACGGCTGCATCGCCCGAGAAGAACATTCGGAAGCAGAACTCGAAGAAATTACTCGACGTGGTGAGCGCGTCTTCGAGGAAAACGCCCCCGAAAAAAGGCCGAAAAAAACGCTCGATCATCTGGTCCGAAAAGCCCGTTTCACGCAGCAGAGCCAGTGTGGTGGTGGGTGTCTGGCGGAACAGTTCATCCACGGGCAACTCCTGCGTCCGGCGCATCAGCTCGAAAATGCGCACCTTATCGGCCAGCGTACCAATGGGCGATGCCAGCGTTTGAAACACCGAAAATGGTTCCTGATAAGGATTGAGCAGCTTCATCCACCGGGCCGGGGCATCGGCA